>JBFWJM010000176.1:0-6919 GCA_050253205.1 Desulfovibrionaceae bacterium | reverse complement strand
CGATCTCGGCTGCGCATCACCTGCCCGGACAAACCCGGGATCGTGGCCGCCGTGACCAACTTCCTGGCCTCGCACGGGGCCAACATCACCGCCCTGGACCAGCACACCAGCGACCCCGAGGGCGGCGCATTCTTCATGCGCCTGGAGTTCCAGACCCCCCGCCTGGACGTGACCCGGGGCGTTCTGGAGGACGCCTTTTCCGAGATCGTGGCCCGGCCCTTCCAGATGGACTGGCGCATCGGCTATTCCAGCGACACCAAGAAGGCGGCCATCCTGGTCTCCGGCCAGGAGCACTGCCTGCTGGAGCTGCTCTGGCGCTGGTCCCGGGGCGAACTGGACTGCGACGTGGGCATGGTGGTCAGCAACCACCCGGTGCTGCGCGAACCCGTGGAGGCCTTCGGGGTGCCCTTCCACTACGTGCCCGCCGACGGCGACAAGGCCGCGGCCGAGGCGCGCATGTTGGAGCTCATGGAGGGCCGCTTCGACCTCCTGGTCCTGGCCCGCTACATGCGGATCCTTTCGGCGGACTTCGTCTCCCGCTTTCCGTCGATCATCAACATCCATCACTCCTTTCTGCCCGCCTTCGTGGGCGCGGACCCCTACCGTCAGGCCCGCGAACGCGGGGTGAAGCTCATCGGCGCCACGGCCCATTACGTGACCGCCGAGCTGGACGGCGGGCCGATCATAGAGCAGGATGTGGCCAGGGTCTGCCATCGTCACGACGTGGACGCGCTCAAGGATCTGGGCCGCGACCTGGAGCGTCAGGTTCTGGCGCGGGCCGTGCGCTGGCACCTGGAAGACCGGATCATCGTGGACCGCAACAAAACCGTGGTGTTCGCCTGAGAGACATGAACGCGCGCATCGTCCTCGCCCTCTGCCTGCTGCTGGCCCTGGCCGCCCCGTCACGGGCCCAGGACGAGCCGGTTTCTGGCGCGGAGGAGGTGCGCGAGGCGGTCCGCGGGATCGACGAGAGCGAGGTTCGCGCCGAGGCGCTCATGCCCGTTCCGGACCCGGAGCCCGCCGTCCCCGCGCCGGACCCGGCCTGGGCCCTGCTCCTGTCCGAGCTGGAGGCCGACGGCCTGCCGCGCGCCGAACTGGAGGCCGTGTTCGCCCGGCCCGAGGTGCGCTTCGACCCGGCCTACATGGGCAAGAAGCTGCGCGCCCTGTTCAAGACCAAGTACCTGCCCCGTCCGGAGGTCCAGCCCGGGCCGCACAAGACCATCTGGGAGACCTGGCTCACCCCGGCCAACCGGGCCGAGATCGCGGCCTTCATGAAGGCCAACGCCAAGGCCCTGGCGGCCGCCGAAAGGAAATACGGCCTGCCCCGGCAGGTGCTGGTGGCCATCCTCATGGTCGAGACCAAGCTCGGCAAGTATTGCGGCGAGCGTCCGGCGCTGAGCGTGCTGGCCAGCATGGCCGCCACGCGGGACTACGAGGTGGTGCGCGGCTATCTGGAGGAGTTTTCGCCCAACGCGGGGCAGGTGGATTGGCTCAAGATGCGCCAGGGCCAGAAGGCCGACTGGGCCTACGAGGAACTCAAGGCCTTCCTGGAGCTGTCCCTGACCAACCGCTCGGACCCGGTGATCGTGCCGGGCTCCATCTACGGGGCCATCGGCCTGTGCCAGTTCATGCCCACCAACGCGCTCAAGCTCGGGGTGGACGGCAACCGCGACGGCAAGGTGGACCTCTTCGCCCCGGCCGACGCCATCCACAGCGCGGCCAACTACCTGAAGAACGCGGGCTGGCGGAAGGGCCTGAATCACAACGGCCAGATGCGGGTCATCATGCGCTACAACCACGACCGGACCTACGCGGGCACGGTCCTGGCCATCGCCAAGCGCATCTAGGCGGCCCCGGCTGCGGGCGGCTTCGCCGCGTTTCGGAAAGGCGAAAGAAAAGCCCCGCGTGTGCGGGGCTTCCGTTTTTTTCGGGGCGCGGCGCGCTACTTGTTCTTCTTCTTGCCCTTGTCCGGCTTGCCGCCCTTGTTCCCCTTGTCGGACTTGTCCTTCTTGCCCTTGTCTCCCTTGCCCTTGCCCGGGGCGTCGTCGTTCCAGTCGTCGGAACCGGCCTTGCCCTCGGTGCGCTGGATCTTCTCGCGGGCCTTGTCCTCGGTGCGGATCATCTTCTTCTGGCCCTGCTCCACGGCCTGATCGTGGCCCTTTGCGGCCTGGCTGTCGATCTGGTCCTGGGTCCGTTCGAGCTTGGTCTGGGTCTGCTGTTCGATGCGGGCGGCCTTGTTCCCGCCGTTGCCTTTGTTCTGGGCCGACGACAGGGTCGGAAGGGCCAGGGCCAGGATCAGGGCCAGGGCGGCCACGGGCAGAGTCTTCACGCGGATCATGGGAGTCCTCCTTGTTCCTTGGGCCGGAGACTGGAGCCGGTCCATTTCCATTATACGATGCAAACGGGAAAAGGTCACATCCGGCGAGAGTTAATGCCGCCAATGGTGACGACCCGGCTTGTGTCGGGGACCGTCATGCCGGTCCCAGCGGCCGTCGTGGCGCGAGACCGGAGCCGCGCGGTGGACCATCGGCCGGGGCGCGCCGCGGTAGACCACCGTTCGCGGCGCGCCCACGTAATACACGGGCGCGGGTTCGTAGACGTACACCGGCCTGTGGTGATGCGGGGCGGAGCCGCCGAAAAAGAACGGGTCGTTCATCTCCGCGCAGGCCGGAAGCGCCAGGGCCAGGGACAACAGCGCGACGCAGAGCATCCTGTTTCGCATCGCCTTGCCTTCTCCTTAGGCCGACGGGACCGGGAGCCCGCCGACAGCCGGGGAGAGCATGGACAGTGCCAATCGGCATCAGGCCGGAGCAACTGGATTTTTCAGGTCCGCCATCCCGCGCGGAGCATTTTTGGTGCGCAAGAAAGGGCAGGGGTGGGCAGGGATTGCGCAGGCTTCTATCCGTGTTTACATGTCATGCGTCGCGTGATATGCATGGCATATGATCGCGTCCTTCAAGTGCGGGGAAACCGAGAAGCTGTTTCTGCGGAATGCCTCTCGACGGTTCCCGGCGAACATCCAGACCGTGGCCCGGCGGAAGCTGGTCTGGCTGGACTCGGCCAAACGGCTTGAGGACTTGCGCATCCCTCCGGGCAACAGGCTGGAAGCCCTCAAGGGCGATCGCCAGGGGCAGCACAGCATCCGCATCAACGACCAGTACCGGATTTGTTTCGTCTGGACCGGAGCGGATGCCCGGGACGTGGAGATTGTCGACTATCATTAAGGAGGTGGCGGGCATGGCCGTGAAGCTGCCGCCCATTCATCCGGGCGAAATTCTGCTGGAAGAGTTCCTCAAGCCGCTGGGCATCAGCCAGACCCGGCTGGCCCTGGACCTGCGCGTCCCGGCCCAGCGCGTCAACGACCTCGTGCGCGGCCGCCGCTCCGTGAGCGTGGACACGGCCATGCGTCTGGCCGCCTATTTCGGCACCACGCCCGAGGTCTGGCTCAATCTCCAGACGCGCTTTGATTTGGAAAAGGCCGAGGACGAGAACCTGGCCGAACGGATCAAGGAAGAAGTCCGGCCCAGGGCGGTGAACGGGTAAGGGGGTCAGTCCACCCAGTTCTCCACGTTCAGGCCGGGCACGCGGCGGAACTCCCGCTCGTTGTTGGTCACGAGGGTCGCGCCCAGGCCCAGGGCGTGGGCCGCGATGAGGGTGTCCAGGGGGCCGATGGGCGTTCCCCGGGCTTGCAGGTGGGCGCGGATGCGGCCGTATTCCTCGGCCGCGCGGTCGTCGAAGGCCGCGATCTCCAGGGGGGCCAGGAAGGCGATGAGGGCCGCCCGGTTGCGCGCCGGGTCCGCGCTCTTGGACACCCCGAATTCCAGTTCGGCCACCGTGACGGCCGACACGCCGATGGCGGCCACGGGCTGGGCCCGGAAGCGGTCCAGCACGGCGCGCGGCTTCCGCTTGATGCAATAGATGCAGATATTGGTGTCCAGAAGGAAGCGCATCACAGGGACTCGCGCTCCTGCTCACCGGGCTGTTCGCGGTCGGCCATGAAATCCGGGGTGAACTGGTCGATGCCCTGCTCCATGACGGCCCAGGGGTCGTCCTTGGGCAGGAGCACCACGGCCCGACCCACCCGGCGCACGAAGACCTCGGTACCCTGGAAGGCGTATTCCTTGGGCAGCCGCACGGCCTGACTGCCGCCGTTCTGAAATATTTTCGCGGTGTTCATGGTGGGCCTCCAAAGTATATATTTAAATATATACTTCATGAGGCGAGAAGGCAAGAGGACTCAATCTTCAAGGAAGTAATCGATATCTATCCGTTTTACCTCATAAGCCTGAGTCGTCGTCACGCCAACGTTATGTTCCATCATCAATTTCGCGAGACGGGAGCCGTCTACAAGCACGATTTTGCTGCCTATGGATCGGGCGTAATCTTGTGCCTCGGTTGTGAACAAGGATGTCGTGATGAAGATGCCTTTGCTTGCCTTTTTCCCGAGCAGCGCTCCGGCGAATTTCTGGATTTCCGGCCTGCCCACCGGCCCCTCCCAGCGTTTGGCCTGGATATAAATGACATCTAATCCAAGTTTATCTTCATTTATGATGCCGTCGATACCTCCATCTGAGGTTCCGCCAACGACCTCACCGGCTTCTTTGCGAGAGCCGCCGTAGCCCATCGCCAAAAGCAGATCCATGACGAGATGCTCAAAAAACTGGGGTTGGCAGGACTTGACTTGCATAAGCAGGTCTGCGGTCAGTTCCTGCAGGAGCTTTTGATAACCCAACTCCATATATTCTTGCGGAGTTTTTTCCCCTTCTGTGGGAGGCAATATTTCATTCGGCGCGTCACTTTTCTCGCGAAAACGGCGAAAATCTTCAAATTGCATGAGATAGGCAATGTCTATTCGAGAGACGTTTTGAGCCAAGATATCCTTGCCCCGTTCAGTGATCGTGTAGCACCCCCTACGGGGAGAGGTGACGAGGCCTGCCTGTTTTAAATAGGATTTCGCCCAGGCCGCGCGGTTGGTGAAAACTGTTTGCCGTCCGCTCGGCAACAACTGTTCTTTCTCTTCGTCCGTCAGTCGCAACGCGTTGGAGAGATTGGTATAAATATCAGCATTATAGTGCTCTTCCTCATCACCCAACAGGGTGAGTAACGGAAGCATCAAAGTTTGAAAGTCTGGGATGGGCATATTGTTCTCTTCACCCGCACTTCGTGAACCCGCAGGCCTTGCAGATGTGGCAGCCTTCCTCGAACACCAGTTCCTCGCCGCATTCCGGGCAGGTGGGTTTGTCCAGCGTGTTGCCGTTGTCCACCGTCACCTTTTGGCCCTTGAGATAGCGGTTTTCGAACACGTAGGCCACGGCGTCCGGGATCGACTGCACCAGGTACTTCTTCTGGAACTTCGGGTGTTCGCCGCCGATGCCCTTGAGCTGCTGCACGATGTCGATGACCTCCACCCCGCTGCGCAGGGCCAGGGACACCAGCCTGCCGATGGCCTCGGCCTTGGCCGTGATGCTCCGGCCCGACTTGCCGATGGTGGCGAAGACCTCGAACGGCTTGCCGTCCACCTCGTTCACCGTGAGGTAGAGCACGCCCAGGCCCGTCTCCACCTTCTGGGTGAAGCCGTAGACCACGTCCGGTCGGCCCTTGACCACGCTCTTCTTCTTGCCCTCGCCGTCCTTCTTCTCCTGGCCGTCGCCCGTGCTGAGCACCTGTGACGTCTTGCAGCCGTCGCGGTACACGGTCACGCCCTTGCAGCCGTATTCGTAGGCCTTCCAGTAGATGTCCCGGATGTCGTCCTGGGTGGCCGAGTTGGGCAGGTTCACGGTCTTGGACACCGCGTTGTCCGTGTACTTCTGGAAGGCCGCCTGCATCTTGAGGTGCCAGAGCGGCTCGATGTCCATGGCCGTGACGAAGACCCGACGCAGCTCCTCGGGCAGGAACTTCATCTTGCGCACCGAGCCGACCTTGGCCACCTCCTCCATGAGCTTGGGGCTGTAGGCCTCGGCCTTCTTCAGCGCGTCCTCGAAATAGGGGTTGGACTCCACCAGCCTGTCGCCGTCCATGACGTTGCGCACGAAGGAGAGCGCGAACAGCGGCTCCACGCCCGAGGAGCAGCCCGCCAGGATGGACAGGGTGCCCGTGGGCGCGATGGTGGTCGTGGTGGCGTTGCGGTACGGGCCCAGGTTCTTCTTGCCCCAGGTGGAGCGCTCGTATTCCGGGAAGGCCCCGCGCTCCTTGGCCAGGGTCTTGGACGCGCTGCGGGCCTCGGCCTGCACGAACTCCATGACCCGCCCGGCCAGGTCCACGCCCTCCTGGGAGTTGTAGGGCACGCCCAACTGGTAGAGCAGGTCCGCGAAGCCCATGACGCCCAGGCCGATCTTGCGGTTGCGCTGGACCATGTCCGTGATCTGGGGCAGCGGGTAGCGCGAGGCGTCGATGACGTTGTCCAGGAAGCGCACGGCCAGGTGCGTCATGCGCTTCAGCTCGTCCCAGTCGATGTGCTCCTCGGGCCGGGCCTCGCCGTTCTTGGCCTTCTTGCCCTTGGCCTTGGACTTGCCGTTGGGCTTGTCGCGGAAGAGCACGGCCAGGTTCAGGGAGCCCAGGTTGCAGGCCTCGTAGGGCAGCAGGGGCTGCTCGCCGCAGGGGTTGGTGGACTCGATCTCGCCCAGGGCCGGGGTGGGGTTGTCGCGGTTGATGCGGTCCAGGAACACGATGCCCGGGTCGCCGGACTCCCAGGCCTTGCGCACCAGGATCTGGAAGACCTCGCGGGCCTTGAGCCGGGCCTTGACGTCCTTGGTGTGCGGGGCCACGAGGCCGTATTCCTCGTCCTTCTCCACGGCGCGCATGAACTTCTCGGTCAGGGCCACGGAGAGGTTGAAGTTGTTCAGCTCGCCCTCGCGCTCCTTGGCCTTGATGAACTCCAGGATGTCGGGATGGTCCACGCGCAGGATGCCCATGTTGGCCC
>JBFWJM010000175.1:0-6954 GCA_050253205.1 Desulfovibrionaceae bacterium | reverse complement strand
GTGATGATGAAGGCCTTGTTCACGCAAGCCTCGAACACGGCCTCGCGCTGCTCCTCGGAGAGGATGAACCCCAGGCGGCGCTCCACCTCGGGCAGGGCCTGCTCGATCTTCTTCCTGCTCACGGGCCGGGGGTGGGAGGCCAGCTCGCCCAGGCGCGCGGCGGATTCCTTCTCGTAGCGGTAGTGGTGCCAGAGGTAGACCGGCTCCTCGCCCTCGGGCGCGTCGGGCCCGGAGGCGTCGATGAACACGCGCTTGGCCTCCTCCAGGGCGAACAATCCGGATTCGAGCTTTTCAAACTCGACACCGTCCAGCATCCGCGCCACCTCTTCCAGGAGCCGCGCCCGGGGCAGGTAGAGGTGCCCGGCGCGCTCGGAGGTGGAAAACAGCGTGAAGACGATGGCCGCCTCGACCCTTTGGGGCGCGTCCGGGGCGAACCCGAGCTTCAGCGCCATGGCGTCGGCGGTTTTGAAGCCCACCCCGCGGATGTGGTAGGTCAGCTCGTAGGGGTTTTCCGTGAGCTTGCGCACGGACTGCGCGCCGTGAAGCTGGAATATCTTCCCGGCAAAGGTGGTGGCCACCCCGTGGGAATGCAGAAAGACGATGAGGTTCTTGATCTCCCGCTGGCGGTCCCAGCTGGCCACGATGTCCGAGAGCTTGGAGGCGGAGATGCCGCGCACCTTCAGGAGCTGCTCGGGGTCGTCGTCGAGGATGTCGAGCACGCGCACGCCGAAGCGCTCCACCATGCGCTCGGCCAGCTTGGGGCCGATGCCCCGGATGGCCGAGGAGGAGAGGTACTTGATGACGCCGTTTTCCGTGGCCGGGCGGGCCTGCTCGAAGGAGGCCACCTCCAGCTGCCGCCCGAACTTGGGGTGCACCTTCCACTCCCCGGTGACGGAAAGCGTCTCCCCCGGGGTGAGCGCGCCCATGACGCCCACCAGGGTGATGGTGCCGGGCTCGTCCTTGGAGCGGCCCCGGACGATGGTGTAGCCGTTGTCCTCGTTGAGGAAGACGATGTTCTGGATTTCGACGGTGAGGCTGTCGGGCATGAAGGCTCCAGCGGCCCGTTGTACTGGCAAAGGCGGGTCAGGGCAAGCCATGGAAAAACGCCCGGACCATGGCGGTGCATGGCCCGGGCGCGGGAAAACGACGCCTGATGCGCCGTTCGACGCGGTATCGGCACGAGGTTACGCGGTGGCGGTTTCCTCGTAGGCGCGGCTGAGCGCTTTTTGGTTTTTGGGGCCGAGCTTGCCGCCGAAGCGGTCCATGACCACCTCTTCCATGTCCGCCGGGGCGAGCAGGCCCGTGGCCTTCAGCAGGGAGCCGAGCATGGTGGTGTTGGTGATGGGCACGCCGAGCTCTTCCAGGGCGACCTTGTTGGCGTCCACGCAACATACCTTGGGGAAGCCGTACTTTTTCTTGAGCTCCTCGGGGGAGTGGCCGGTATTGACAACCACCACGCCGCCATCCTGGAGCCCTTCGGAAACATTGACGATATCAAGAAGAGTCGGATCGAGCACGAGCACGACGTTGGGGCTGTAGACCTTCTCGCGCACGCGGATTTTCTTGTCGTCCACACGGACAAAGGCCATGACGGGCGCGCCCCGGCGCTCGGGGCCGAAGCTGGGGAAGGCCTGGGCGAACTTGCCCTGGGCGATGGCCGCTCGGGCCAGGAGCTCCGCCGACGTCACGCCGCCCTGTCCGCCTCTGCCGTGCATTCTGATCTCAAGCATTCTCTTCACCTCTTGGGCTGTTGGCGCGGTCCCCTCCGGGCGGGATCAGACGTCCTGCCGGTGCGCGAGGGACTGCCGCAAGGTTTCCTTGTCCATGTACTTCACTTCCGCGCCCATGGGAATCCCCTGGGCCAGGCGGGTGACCTTCACGCCGGGATACCCGTCCCGGACGAGGTTCCTGACGTAGGAGCAGGTGGATTCCGATTCCACCGTGGCCCCCATGCCGAGGATCAGTTCGGTCACCTCGCCGCGCGAGAGGCGCTCGCGGAGCCTCTCGAACTCCAGGTTGCACGCCTCCACGCCGTCGAGCGGGGAGAGCAGCCCGCCAAGGATCATGTACATCCCCTTGAAGACGCCCATCTGCTCCAGGGCCAGGAGCGAATCCCACTCCGCAACGAGGCAGAGCTGGGTCCTGTCCCGCCCGGGGTCCGCGCAGATGTGGCACGGGCTCTTCTCCGTCAGCGCTCCGCACTCCCGGCACAGGCAGAGATTCTCGCGCAGGTCCACGATGGAGCGGCCCAAAGCCTGGGCCCGCTCACGCGGCATGGCGAGCAGGGTCAGCGCCGCCCGCAGGGCGGACTTGGGCCCCAGGCCGGGCAGCGAGGCCAGCCGCTCCACCACGTCCCTGAGCGGCGCGGGAAGGTTGTCCGCCGCCATGGACTAGAACAGCCCCGGGATGCTCAGGCCGCCGGTGATCTGGCCCATCTCGGCCTGCATCATCTCGCGCGACTTCTTCAGGGCCTCGTTGGCCGCCGCCAGGACCAGATCCTCGATCATCTCCACGTCTCCCGCTTCGACGACCGAGGGGTCGATGGCGACCTTGACGATCTCCTGCCCGCCGTTGGCGGTGACGACGACCATGCCGCCTCCGGCGCTGGCCTCGACCTCGCGAGCCTTCAGCTTTTCCTGCGTTTCGGCTATCTTGCGCTGCATTACCTGCGCCTGCCGAACCATCTCGTGCATGCCTTTCATGCGTGCCTCCAGGTAAGGGTATATGGGGGAAAGGGGCGAAACAATTTCGGTGAACGGCGGATTATTCCCGGCGACGGGCAACGGACTGGACCCGTGCGTCGAACATGGCCTGCACGGCCTGCACGGCCGGGTGGCTCTCGGCCTCCTCGCGCAGCAGGTGCTCGGGCTTGCGCCCCGTGCCCCCGCCCGCGACCACGCGGAAGCTCCAGTCCGGCCCGAAATAATCCGTGACCAGCTTGAAGAAGTGCCTCCTGCCCTCGCCCTCGAACTGCCCGCAGACAAAGGTGTTGGGACAGGGGATCACCAGCTCGCTTCCCTCCAGGGCCATGTCCAGGCCGTGGAGGTTGAACACGGCCCCGGCGCTGCCGTTGAGGTCGGCCACGTACTGGCGGAAGCCGTTCACGGTGCGCCCGCCGGGCGCGGGCGGAGGGGGTGATACGGATGCGCGGCCAGGGCCATTCTCCTGGGCATTATCCGGGCCATTATGCGGGCCATAATCGGGCCCGAAATCCGCTTCCTGGCCATACTCCGGCTCGTATGCGGGCTCGTATGCGGGCTCTGGGGCATAGGCGGGCTCGTATGCGGGCTCATATGCGGGCTCCGGCTCCCGGGCCGGAGGGGGCGGCACGGGCGAAGCCTCGGGAGCGGCCGCCGGGGGCGCGGGTGATGGCGGCGGTGGCGGCGGTGGTGGCGGCGCGGAAGGCGCGGGCCGGGGCGGTGCCGACGGGGAAGCGCCGGGCATGGAGCCGGGAACAGCCCCGGAAGCAGCCCCCGGCCCGGAGGCCGACGGCGAACCGGAAGACCTCGAAGGCGAGGACGGCGATGAAGGAGCGGAGGGCACGGAAGGCGCGGGAGGCGCGGATGCGGGCGCAGCTCCGCCCGGAGCCCCGGCAGCCGGAGCAGGCAGCCTGTCCAGCCCCAGCAGGTCGGGCAGGCAGGCGAGGTTCAGCAGCAGCAGCTCCAGGGCCAGGGCGGGCTCCAGGCTGGTCATCACCCGGCGCTGGCCCTCCAGGGTCATCTGCCAGGAGGCGTGGATCTGCGTGGGGCTGAACTTCCCGGCCCATTCGTGCCATGCGGCGGCCTCGTCACCGGACATGGAGAGCAGCTCCGTGGCGCGCTCGCCCGCCTGGCGGAGCAGAAACATGTTGCGCCAGCAGGCCGTGAGCTCCCGCAGGAAGAAGCCGAGGTCGAGCCCCTGGTCCAGGATGCCGCGCAGCACCCGGCCCACGGCCACCACGTCCCCGGAGTGGATGCCCGCCATGAGCGCGAAGAAGACCTCCTGCCCGGCGAGGCCGAGGAACGAGCGCACGGCCTGCTCGTGCAACTCCCCCTCCCCCAGGGCCAGGGCCTGGCCCAGCAGCGACATGGAATCGCGCACGCTGCCCGCGCCGCGCTTGGCCACGATCTGCACCGCGCCGGGCTCGTAGTCGATGCCCTCCTGCCGCAGGATGTTCTCCAGGTGCGCGGCCAGGGCGTCCTGCGAGAGCATCTGGAACACGTAGTGCTGGCAGCGGGAGACGATGGTGGCCGGAAACTTGCGCACCTCGGTGGTGGCCATGATGAAGGTCACGCGCGGGGGCGGTTCCTCCAGGGTCTTGAGCAGCGCGTTGAACGCCGCCGTGGAGAGCATGTGCGCCTCGTCGATGATGATGACCTTGTAGCGGCCCTCCTGCGGGGCGAAGCCCACCGTCTCCTTGAGGGCGCGGGCGTCGTCCACCCTGCCGTGGCTCGCGCCGTCGATCTCCACCACGTCGATGAACGCGCCCACCGTGGCCTGCCTGCACCGGGAGCACTCGTTGCAGGGCTCCGGGGCCGGGGCATGGACGCAGTTGAGCGCCTTGGCGAAGATGCGGGCGATGGTGGTCTTGCCCACGCCGCGCGTGCCCGAGAAGAGATACGCCGGGGCCACGCGGTCCTCAGCGGCGGCGCGCGAGAGGATGGTCTTCACGGCGTCCTGCCCGGCCACCTGGGCGAAGGTTTGCGGGCGGTACTTGGCGGTGAGGGATTGGATGCTCATGGGGCTACCTGCGTACCACAGGAAGGGGGGGCGTGTCATTTCCCAAGCCGGGGTTATCCTGGGAAACGGGCCGGGAAACGGGCCGAAAAACAGGCTGCATCAGGGCCGCGCGGCGCGGCGCGTGAGCACCCAGCGGTCCTCGCAGTCCCGGTAGAAGCCCTTGACGAACGCGCGCTCCGCATAGCCCCACCTGGCGTAGAGGGCCTGGGCCGCTTCGTTGGCCGGGTCCACGGTGAGGAAGGAATCCGCGCCCAGGGCGTCGAGCTCGCGCAGCAGGCGCTCGAAGAGCGAGGAGCCGATGCCCCTGCCCCGGCTCCCGTGCGCGGTGAAGACCTTGTGCACGCACCACCCCCCGCCCACGCAGGGAAAGGCCAGGATGGCCCCGACAACCTCGCCGCGCTCCTCGGCCTTGTGGACGAGTGCGTGCTCGCACCAGATGCGCCAGACGTGCTCGCCGTCGGGGATGTGCTCGGCGTGGGCGTTGCCCTTCCAGGCCTCGCGGTCCAGGGCGGCGATGGCCAGGAAGTCGCCCGGCGCTGCTTTGGAGATCTCGACCATGCCCAGCAGTACCGGAGGCCCCCGGCCGCGTCCAGCCCCGCGCAATACGCTTGCCGCGCGGGGGCGTTGCGGCTAGGCTGCGCCGTGCCTTCCATCACCGAATCCAGGGCCTCGGGCCTGGGCGTCATGCTCGCGGGGACGCTGTTCTTCAGCATCGGCTCCGTGTGCATCAAGCTCGCCGGGGCGCGCATGCCCACACTGGAGATACTCTTCGCCCGCTCGGCCATCATGGCCGTGTACTGCTTCGTGCTGGCCCGGCGGGCCGGGGCGTACATCCCCGGGCACCGCAAGCAGCTCCTCGTGGTGCGCGGGGTGCTCGGGTTCGCGGCCTATTTCTGCCTGTTCTACGCCATCATCCACCTGCCGCTGGCGGACGCCACGGTCATCACCCTGGCCTTTCCGGTGGTGGTGCCCTTGTGGGCGGCGCTGTTTCTCGGAGAGCGGCTGGAGCCCGCGACCCTCCTCTGCATCCTCCTGGGCGCGGCGGGCATGGTGCTCATCACCCGGCCCCCGCTGCTCTTCGGCGGGGCCAGCGCGTACGCGCCGCTGGCCGTGGCGGCGGCCGTGGGCTCGGCGCTGCTCTCCAGCATCTGCGTGACCCTGGTGCGCAAGCTGACGCGCACGGAGCACCCGCTGGTCATTGTGCTCTACGCGGCCTCGGCGGGCACGCTGGGCGCACCGCTCTTCCCGCTCCTCGGCGCGGGGGGCTGGCTCATGCCCACATGGGCCGAGGCGGCCGCCCTGCTGGGCATGGGCCTTTGCATGAGCATGGGCCAGCACTGCATCACCGTGGGCTACAGCCGCTCAAGCGCTGCGCGCACGAGTGTCCTGTTCTACATGGAGGTGGTCTTCGCGGCCGTGTGGGGCGTGCTGCTCTTCGGCGAGATTCCGGCCCCGCTGGCGGTGGCCGGGGCCCTGCTGATCATCGGCGGGGCCGTGCTGCTGGCCCTGCGAAAGGAAAAATCCTGATGAACTCCGGCGCTACTGGTCTTGCTCTTCAGCAGAGCGGCGAACATGCCCACAACACACATCGCCCTCAAAAGTACCATCACGCCAATAGCGCAACTGTTGCAGACGTACTTCAACAATTGGCTCCATAAGAAGGCATATGCAGAACTTGTACACGTTTCCGACAGCAATGCCGCCACCATGGTACATGGAGTCGATATGCGCATCGAGGTATGCGCGCCAGGCATCCTGAGAAGCCAGCACTCTTTCGAGTGTTTCCGGTTCGTCGGAGTAGAGAACTTTGATCTCTTCCACAAGAGTGTCGATTTCAAGCAGGGCCTGTCTATATGGAGCGCATTCCTGATCAACATATTCCCAGTACGGTTGTTCATCAGAAGCACTTGCCATGTTTGGCGCAATGAACATAAACAAAAACACAAGCAGTAGATAAGCTTTATTGCTATTCATGATCCCCCCCGTGAGAACACTCCTGCCTCGTTCTCTTTGCGTCAACAACCTCATGGTTTCATCCTGCAAGAACGCATACTTATTCAGGATCAGCAAAGACTCGGCCCGAAGGAGTGCCGGGCCGCGCAGTTGGCCCTGCGAAAGGAAAAATCCTGATGAACTCCGTCCATTACTGATCTTGCTCTTCTTCATAGAAGCGAGCATTCCCCCCACAAACATCACCATCAAAAGTGCCATCACGCCAATAGCGCAACTGTTGCA
>JBFWJM010000174.1:0-6996 GCA_050253205.1 Desulfovibrionaceae bacterium | reverse complement strand
GGGGGGACCCTGGCGTATGTGGGAATACGCGTCGGCCCCGCCGCCTTCTCGCGCCGCGTCAGCCGCGCGCCTGGCCGATTTCAGGAAGAGGGATGCATCGCGGCTGGCGGCGTTGTTCGACCAGGGTGGACCCTGGCGTATATGGGAATACGTGTCGGCCCCGCCACTTTCTCGCGCCGCGTCAGCCGCGCGCCTGGCCGATTTCAGGAAGAGGGATGCATCGCGGCTGACTTTGTTGCTCGGCGGCGGCGGACCCTGGCGTATATGGGAATACGCGTCGGCCCCGCCACCTTCTCGCGCCGCGTCAGCCGCGCGCCTGGCCGATGTTTGAGTTCCGGTGAGAGCGCTTCGCGGCTAGTGGCGTTTCCCGCGCATCCGCAGCTTGAGCCGGAGCGCTGCGGCGCGGATTAGTCGTTGCGCAGCAGGGGCCAGGCCTTCTGGGAGAGCGCGCCGCGCACCCCCGCGAGCCCCAGGGCCAGCACCACGGCCACCCCGCCCAGCGCCACTCCCGCCAGCGTCCCGGGCAGCACCCGCCAGCCCAGGTTCAGGAGCTTCGTGACGAACAGCCACGAGCCCAGCGTGCTCAGCCCGGCCGCCACCAGCGCGGTGAACACCCCCTGGAGCGCGAACTCGCACGCAAGCGACAGCAGCACGTCGCGCCTCGTGGCCCCGAAAACCTTGAACACCACCAGGTCGTAGCGCCGGGCGCGCAGAGTGGAGCGCGCCGCCTCGCCCAGGATCAGCAGCCCCACGATGAGCGTGAGCCCCGCCGCCGCGCCCGCCGCCGCGCTCACATCGCCCAGCACCCGGGAGACGTCCGCCAGGATGTCCTTCATGTACATGGCCACCACGTCCGGGAAGCGCTCGGTCACGGCCTTGAAGATGCCGGGTTCGTCCTCCGGAGCGGCATGCACCGAGGCGAGCCAGGTGTACGGCGCGCCCTCCAGCACCCCCGGCGAGAAGACCACCGCCTGGTTGAGCTGGAGCGTGGTCCAGTCCACCTTGCGCAGGTTGGAAATGGTCGCGGTGATGGGCCTGCCCAGCACGTTGAAGCCCATGGTCTCGCCCACCCGGAGCCCGAAGCCCTCGGCCAGCCCCTGCTCCAGGGAAACCAGCGGCGGCCCGGAGTAGTTTTCCGGCCACCACTCCCCGGCGGAAATGGAGGAGTTGCCCGGTATCGCGGCCGCGAAGGTCAGGAAGCGATCGCCCCGCAATGCCCAGCGGACCTCCTCGGGCACCAGGTCCGCGTCGGCCTTGCGGCCGTTCAGCTCGCTGATGCGCCCCCGGATCACCGGGGTGGACTCCATCCGCTCCATGCCCGGGAATCGGCCCAGCAGCTCCTGGAACTCGGCCCACTCGGCATTGCGCACGTTGATGAAGAAGTACGAGGGCATGGTCTCGGGCACGGTGCTGTCCACGTTGTTGCGCAGGTTGCCGTTCACCAGGGCCACGCAGCAGAGCACCGTGAGCCCGAAGCCCAGGGAGAACACCGTGGTGGTCGTGGTGGATCCCGGGCGGTGGATGTTTGCGAGTGCCAGGGAGAGGCGCGGGTCCTTCGGGCGGGGCAGGGCCCGGGCCAGGCGCTTCAGCCCCGTGCCCAGCAGGGCGAAGACCAGCGTGGCCACGGCCAGCGCCCCGGCGAAGCCGAGCACCACGCGGTGGTCCGGTGCCGTGGCCCAGGTGAGGCCGAAGAGGGCCAGCCCCGTCAGCGCGATGGCCCCCACCGTGCGCCGGGTGGGGCGCCTTGCCCCGGGCGCGGCGTAGCCCGTGAAGAGCCGCGCAGCCGTGGTCCTGGCCGCCGCCGAGAGCGGCCAGAGCGAGAACGCCAGCCCCGTGAGCAGCCCGGAGCCCAGGGCCGTGAGCACGGGGCCCGGGTGCAGGCCGAAGCGCACGGGCATCTCGAAGGCCGTGGCCAGCACGCGGCAGAGCGCGTAGGCCCCGGCCGTGCCCGCCGCCAGCCCCAGCACGCTGCCGAGCCCGGCCAGGAAGAGCACCTGCAAGAGATACGTGGCCATGACCACCCGGCGGGACGCGCCCAGGCACTTCATGGCCGCGATGGTGGCGTCGCGTCGGGCGAGGTGCCCGGAGACGCCCCCGGCCACGCCGATGCCGCCCAGCAGCAGCGTGGCCAGGGCCACCAGCGAGAGGTCCAGGCCGAGGTGGTCGAGAAAACTGCCGAGCCTGCCCCCGGCGGAGTTGAGGCCCCGGATGCGCCAGTTGGCGTCCGGCCAGCTGGCTTCCAGCCCGGCCTGCACGCGCCCGGCGTCCACCCCCGGAGCAGCGCGGAAGGCGTAGGCATGGGTGACCACGGCCCCGGGCACGAGCAGCCCGGTCTCGGCCATGCGCTGCACGGGCACGAGGGTGGTGGGGCCGATGCCGTAGAGCGAGGCCGCGCGGTCCGGCTCCTTCACGAGCTCGTCCGCCACCTTGAGCCGCGCCCCGCCAAGGGTCAGTTCGTCGCCGACCTGGGCCCCCAGGCGCACCAGCAGCCCGGTTTCGAGGATGGCCGGGATGGCCCCGCCGGGGGCGGATTCCGCCTCCGCCGCTGCCCAGGCCTGCGCCAGCGTGCGGCCCGAAGCCAGCCCCACCTCGCCGTAGAGCGGGTAGGCCCTGTCCACGGCCTTGATCTCCGAGAGGGCCGCTCCGTCGCCGTCGCGGACCATGGCGCGCATGCGGATGGAGTGGGCCGTGGTGCCTTGCTCGTTCAGGAAGCCGAGCACCTCGGGCTCTATTTCCACATGGCTGCGCGAGAGGCTCAGGTCGCCCCCGAGGATCACGGCGGCATCCGCCCGGAGGCCCGCCTGGAACGAGGCGGTCATGAGCCCCACGGTGGACATGGCCCCCACGCCCAGGGCGAGGCAGGCCAGGAAGATGCCGAACCCGCGCATGCCCGAGCGCAGCTCGCGCCGCGCCAGCCGGAGCGCCAGGAGGAGGTCCGCCCGGAGGCCGGGCCCGTTGTGGTTCATGCTCCCGCCCCGGCGGCCTGTTTCTCCGCGAGCCTGCCGTCGTGCATGGTCAGGATGCGGTCGCAGCGCCCGGCCAGGTCCTGGTCGTGGGTCACGAGCACCAGGGTGGAGCCCAGCTCCGTGCGCAGGGAGAAGAGCAAGCGCATGATCCGCTCGCCCGTGTCCTCGTCGAGGTTGCCGGTGGGCTCGTCGGCCAGAAGGATGGCCGGGCTGGGGGCCACGGCGCGGGCGATGGCCACGCGCTGCTGCTCCCCGCCGGAGAGCTGGGAGGGGTAGTGCCCGGCGCGGGCCTCCAGGCCCACGGAGGCCAGCGCCGCCCGCGCGCGACCGCGCGGGTCGTCCGCGTGGGCGAACTCCAGCGGCAGGGCCACGTTTTCCAGGGCGGTCATGGTGGGCACGAGGTGGAAGGCCTGGAAGACCACGCCCACGTGCTTGCGCCGGAAGGCGGCGAGCTGGTCCTCGTCCATGGTCGCGAGGTCGTGCCCGGCCACGCGCACCGTGCCGGAGCTGGGCTTCTCCAGCCCGGCCATGAGCATGAGGGTGCTCGTCTTGCCCGCGCCGGAAGGCCCGACCACGGCCACGCTCTCTCCCCGGTGGACGGCGAGGTCCACCCCGCCGAGCACCTGCACGGGCCCGGCCGTGGAGTCGAGGGTCAGGCGAAGGTTTTCGAGAAGGATGACCGGGGAGCCGTCCCCCGAAGTGCCGGGCACCGAAATGCCACGCGCCGAAACGCCGCGCGCCGAAACGCCGTCCTTGGAAATGTCACTGGATGGTTGCATCCGGAGATGATAGGCAGGGGCCATATGCTTGTAAACACCGCATGTCTCAAGTTTGCGTCTCTTTTACTCGCTGTGGCGCTGCTGCTCGGCCTGGCGTCCGCTTCTCCCGCCCCGGCCAGAGAGCCCGCCGTGCTCATGGTCCTGGGCGACAGCCTGTCCATCGGCTACGGGCTCGAACCCGGGCAAAGCTGGCCCGAGCGCATGGCCGCCCTGCTGGCGGAAGGGGGCGAGCCCGTGCGGCTGGTCAACTCGTCCGTCTCCGGCGATACCATGGACGACGGAAGGGCGCGCCTGGGTTGGGCGCTGGCCGAGGAGCCGGACGTCTGCGTGGTGGCGCTTGGCGGCAACGACGGCCTGCGCATGCTCGACACCGGGCGCATGGCCGACGCCCTGGACGCCATCCTGGGCGAGCTGGAGGAGCGCGGCATCGACGCGCTGGTGGCGGGCATGCTCCCGCCGCCCAACTTCGGGCCGGAATACGCCGAGCGCTTCGCGGCGGTGTTCCGCGAGGCGGCCGCCCAGCGCGGCGTGCCCCTGGTGCCCTTCCTGCTGGAGGGCGTGGCCGGGAACCCGGCCCTCAACCAGCCCGACGGCATCCACCCCAACGCCGAGGGGGCGCAGCTGGTGGCGCGGCACATGCTGCCCGCCGTGCGTGCCCTGCTGGAGCGCGACGGCGGCTGAAGGCCCGGGCGGCCATGGCACACTGAAAAGGAGGGATGCGGGGAAGGGGAGACCCGGACGCGCGCCGCTCCGCGCTATCCATAGAATGATCGGGATCGGTCCCGTTGCGGGGGGAGCGCTGTTGATCCGGCCTGCTAGCGTCGGACCGTCAGGTAGGAGCGCACCTCGCCCACCCCGGCCGTGTTCCAGGCCAGGGTTTCCAGCTCGCGCTTGTCGTCCCCGCTGGGCACGGAGCCCATGAGCATGGCGTTGTCGTCCAGCACGCTGACGCGCACCGTGTCCGCTTGTACGAGTTCGGGCAGGCGGGAGCGGATGGACCGTTCGGCCTCTTCGCTGGCCTCGGTGCGGGCGTGGGCGGGGTCCATGAGCAGGAAGGAGCACGTCAAACGATTGACCCCAGGGGTGGCCTTGGCGATGGCCCGGGCGTGCTCGGCCTGGTTCTTGTCCGCGAATGCGCCCACGAGGTACACGTGCCCGCCGATGGCATGCGGCTCCACCACGGCGGCCCGGAGCAGCCCCTCCCGCTCGAAGCGCTGCATGAGCCGGTTCTCCACGTCCTTGTCGCTGGAGGCGCTCTGGCTGTAACTCACTCTGCTTTCAGGAAGAATGACGTCCTGGTAGTCGTAGGCGGTCTTGGCGTATCCGGCCACGGAGAGGGCGGTCAGGCCCGTGGCGCAGCCGTTCAGGGAGAGGGCCGCGAAGGCGAGGAGGGCAAGCAGCAGGGGGGTCGCAGGGCGCATGGTCGCTCCGGAGGTTTGCCCGGGCGGCGGCCCGGCGTGGTTCCGAAACGAGTTTGCAATATCGGGGCCAGGGGCGTCAGGGCTCCTGCACGAGCAGGATGTACGGCTGGTCCGCGATCCACTGCTCGTGCACGACCTTGAGTCCTTCCGGCCGTTCGGTCCACTTGCGCAGGTGTTTCTTCTTCATGGCGATGACCACGCGCTCGTGCGTGGCGCAGAGCTCGTCCAGCTCGCGGAAGTGCTTGGGCACCTCCAGGATGTCGTGCCCGGCGTAGTAGGTGTAGATGCCCGGGTAGGTGTCGTACATGGCTGCGGCGTAGCCCCGGTCCATGTAGCCGCCGATGAGGAGCGCCGTTTCCCTGGGGCTCATGACCGCATCCAGCGACGGCGCGGTGATCAGCGAGGCGGGCAGCATGAACACCGTGACCCCGAGGGCCAGCGCGGCCAGCGGCTTGCGCGTTCCCCTGCGCCAGAGCAGCAGGGCCGCCCCGGTGAGCGCCAGAACCACCGAGAGCACGGGGAGCCCCTCGATGTGCACGGGCAGGGGAGTGAAGCGGTTCACCAGCGGGAGCCCCCCGGCCGCCAGCAGCAGGAACGCGGCCATGGCCGCGAAGCCGCGCGCGCGGCCTTGCTCCCCGAGGCGGAAGAGCGCGTCCGCCGTGAGCAGGGCCAGGGGGGCGAAGAGCGGCAGCAGGTAGATGACCACCTTGCCGGAGAGGCAGGAGAGCAGCCCGAAGGCCGAGAGCAGCAGCGCCCAGAGCCAGACGCGCGGCCCGGCCGCCTCCTCCCGGCGCGCGGCCCAGGCCCCGGACCAGAACGCGCGGGAGAACAGCCGCGTGAGCGGCGGGGCCAGCGCAAAGAAGGTCCACGGCACCCAGATGGCGGGCAGCACGAGGAAGTAGTACGCCGGGCCCTCCTTGTGGTGGAAGGTGTTGGTGGCGCGCTGGAAGATCTGCTCCACGAACACGGTGCGCACGAAATCACCGCCCTCCACGACCCAGGCAGCCGCCACCCACAGCGAGCAGACCCCGGCGGCGGCAAGCAGCCCGAGCCCCACCGGAGCCGAGAACAGGCGGCGCAGCCTGCCGCTCCAGGCCAGGAACGCCGCCAGCCCGGCCATGGGGAAGATGAGCCCCAGAGGGCCCTTGACCAGCACTGCCAGCCCGGCCAGGGCCAGGCCGAGCACGGCGTACGCGCCGCTCTCCCCCTTGGCGAAGGTCCGCGCCAGGAACGCCTGGGAGAGCACGATGAGCGCCGCGAAGAGCAGGTCCATGCGCGAATAGTGCAGCACGGCCGCAAAGAAGAGCGAGGAGGCCACCACCAGCACGGCGGCGAGCACCGTGTTGCGGCCAAGCCCCAGGGCACGGCCCAGCTCCACCACGGCCCAGAGGAAGAAGAGCCCCGAGAGCGCCGCGCCCAGAAAGAACACGGCGGGTGGGTCCAGCGGGGTGAGGTGGTCCAGGAGGCTCAGGAACCAGAAATACACCGGGGGCTTGTCCGGGTAGGGCACGCCGTTGAGCGAGAGCACGATCCAGTGCCCGGCGCGTTCCATGTTCTCATAGGCGTTGGCGTAGCGCACCTCGTCGGAGAACCACAGGGCGCGGGAATGGAGCGTGAGGGCCGTCTGGGCGATGACGGCGGCCAGCGCGGCGAGCCGGGGGTGGCGCGCGGCGAGGTCCCAGAGGCTGGTGAACGGACGCATGCGGGCGTTATAGCAGGCCGTTGAAAAAGTGCAATCTGCTGCGTCAGCGAAAAAACCCAGACCGCTTATGTGTTCGCAATATACTGCGTGTCCTGGATTTTTTCACTTCCTTGCATCTCGCACTTTTG
>JBFWJM010000173.1:0-7055 GCA_050253205.1 Desulfovibrionaceae bacterium | reverse complement strand
CATACAGGAATGCCGCAGACGCAATTGATCAAGAGCATGAAACTCAAGAATCTTCTCTCATTCGGGGAGATTGACGACGAGATCAAGCTTGGTGGGCTCAATGTCCTGATCGGCCCCAACGGGTCGGGAAAATCCAATCTCATCGAGGCTGTTTCGCTGCTCCAGGCCGCGCCCAGGTCCATCACCAATCCCATGAGGCGAAAAGGCGGCGGCGGGGTCCGGGACTGGCTGTGGCAGGGAAGAGAAGATAATGCCTCGGCCGAGTTGGAAGCGGTCATCTCCAACTCGGCGGATTCGATGGATGATCTCAGGTATCGCTTTTCCTTTTCCATGATCAATCAGCGTTTTGAAATGACGGACGAGCTGCTGGAGTACGTTAAACCTGCCGAGGGACAGAACGAGCCTTACTTCTTCTACAAGTACCAAAACAACCACCCTGTCCTGAATGTCAGAGCGGAAAGACGAACACTGAAACGCGAGGATGTGGACCCGGAATTATCCATACTTTCGCAGCGGAAAGACCCTGACCAATACCCGGAGCTCACCTGGGTGGGTGAACAGTTCGACAAGATCAGGATATACCGGGAATGGTCATTTGGGAGGAGTGCCGATCTCAGAAACCCGCAGAACGCTGATGCCCCTAATGACATTCTGGATGAAAATTGCCTCAACTTGGGGCTGGTGCTCAACTATCTTAGCACCAAACCGGCGACCAAGCGGTCCATTCTTGCCTACTTGAAAAAATTTTACGATGGCATCGAAGATTTCGGCATCAAAGTGGAGGGAGGCACGGTACAACTTTTCTTGCATGAGAGCGATTTCGCCATTCCCGCAACGCGCTTGTCGGATGGGACGCTTCGTTTCATCTGCCTGCTGGCCATTCTCTGCCACCCGACCCCGCCTCCCCTCATTTGCATCGAAGAGCCGGAACTGGGACTGCACCCCGACATCATTCCGACCCTGGCGAAATTGCTGACCGAGGCCTCGGAGCGGACCCAGGTTGTCGTCACGACGCATTCCGACATTCTGGTGGATGAATTGACCGACACCCCCGACTGCGTACTTGTTTGCGACAAGCAAGACGGAGCCACGAGCATACGGAATCTTGATTCGGACAACCTCAAGGAATGGCTGGAAAAGTATTCCCTTGGACAGCTCTGGCTCAAGGGTGAGATCGGAGGAACGCGCTGGTGAAAATCAAAGTCTACGTCGAAGGCGGCGGTCAAAACAAGGCATTGAAGATCAAATTACGCCAGGGGTTTTCATCCTTTTTCAAGAAAGCAGGAATCAAGGTAAACCCTATTCGTTGCGGAGGTCGCTCAGAAACATATCGGGCCTTCTGCGGTGCGGTTAAGCATCCTGAGAAAGACACCCTGCCGATACTGCTTGTGGATAGCGAAGCCCCCGTATCCGAAAAACATTCCGAAATACCTTGGGAGCATCTTAGGCTGCGCGACAAATGGACCAAACCGAAAGGAAGCACTGATGATCAGGCGCACCTTATGGTCGAATGCATGGAAGCTTGGTTCATGGCGGACAAGAACGCGTTAGCAGAGTTCTTCGGGCAGGGCTTCCACCTGAATTCCTTGCCCCCGCGGGCCGACATCGAAGCCATCCCCAAAGCCACATTGTATTCCAGCTTGGAGAACGCGGCAAAGCCGACCAAGAAGAAAACATACGGTAAGGGCGACCACTCGTTCGGCATTCTCGAAATGATTGACCCGCAGAAGGTCCAGGACGCCTCCCCTTGGGCCAAGCGGCTCATCGACACCCTTACGCAGAAGCTCTAAACAGATTCTGTTCCTTATGGGCTGAGGTGCCCTCTTCGGGGCTGTCCTACTCTCCGCGCCTGGCATCCCGCCCCTTTTGAGCGACCCGGGCACTGCTGAAAAGCGTTGCTCGGCCGCTTCAGCCTTCCTCGTCCGGCTCGGGCGGTGCCTGTTTTGCGCTTTTGTGCGAGTAGGCCCGGCGGGCGGCGGCGGCCCGGGAGGCGGCATCGGCGGGAGCCTTGGCAGCGAGGTTGCCCGAGGCGTGTCCGTCGAGCATCTCCGTGGTGAAGCGCAACAATTCCAACAGTTCCGGCGCGACGAGGCGTACCGGGTCCAGCGCGGCCTCGGCCAGGGCGGGGTCGAGCCCCTGCCCACGCGCCAGCTCGCGCAGGCGGGCCAGGAGGGCAGGGTCTGGACCGGGGCCGGGCACGGGGCGGCCTACTTCTTCACCAGCCATTGCAGGAGCAGCTTCATCTGCTCGGTCGTGAGCTCGAACTGCGCCCCCCGGCAGAGGAAGTGCACGTTCTCGGCAAAGGCGGCGGCGATGTCGCGTGCGGTGTCCGGGCCGGAGCGGCCGTAGCGGAAGCCGCTGCGCCCGATGCCCACGAGCACGAAGTTCACTGTTCCGCGCGAGAGCGGCACGCCGTCCTCCACCATGGCGTCGCGCACGGCCTTGGAGGTGGCCGTGAGGCCGTAGCCGTTGGCGTTCACCTCCTCGGCAATGGCGGCGAAGAGGGCCTTGTAGTCCCCTGGGGAGAGGAGCGGGGTGTCCGTCAGCGCGTGGACCTTGTGGGCCAGGTCCACGAGGTCGGGATCCTCTCCGGCCAGGGGCGCGGCCCCGCAGTCCTCGGGCGGTTCGTGTATTTCGGGGTCGTAGACGTACCCGGGCACCCCGCGCACGAAGAGCAGCGGCGCGAGGTCGAGCCGGGCCAGGAAGGTGGAGAAGCGCTCATCGCCGAACCAGCCGTTCTCGCCCTCTCCGCCGCCCAGGCGGGCCTGGATGTGCTGTGCCAGGGCAGCCAGGGGCACGGGCCGGGGCGAGGCCCCGACCTTCTCGCGGATGAGCGCGGCCGCGCGGGCCAGCAGCTCCGGGGTGGCCTGGGCGGCCTGTGGGCGCTGCTCCTCGGGTTCCGGCCTGGGGGCGGGCTCGCTGGGCGGGGGCGGGGCGTCCTGCATGTCTTCCATGTCTTCGGGGGTTGCCCCTTCGCGGGAGGGCTCTTCGCTGGTTGCTTCCTGGCTGGTTGCCGTTTCGGCGGGCAGCAGGGGGGCCTGCGGCTCGGGCTGGCTGGTGGCGGCGGGCCTGGGGCGTTCCTCTTCGGTGTCCGCATCGAGGCTCACCCCCAGCCCGTAGCGCAGGAACACGTCGGGGAAGATCACGAAATCCGACGCGGACTTGTACGCCGGGGAGGTGAAGCCCGTGGAGAGCACCACGGTGCGGCGGTCGTATTCCCGCAGCTTGATGAGCACGGGGGTGAAGTCGGAATCTCCCGAGAGCAGGATGAACTCGTCGAAGTTCGTGGAGTGGTTCAGGGTTTCCAGCATGTCGAGGACCATGTGGATGTCCGCCGCCGTCTTGCCCTGGCGGGTGAGCTGCGGGCAGTCCACCACGTCGAAGGCCGCGCGGATGAAGTAGGGGCGGTAGTCGTAGAAGCTGGAGGGGTTGAGGTAGCACTTGCGCGTGAGGATGCGGCGGTGCCTGCCCTCGCCCATGAACCGGCTGGTGCGGAAGGTTTCCAGCCAGGCGAGCCAGCGCCCGGGCTGGGTGGCGAAGGCCCGGGCGTATTCCGGCGACTGGTCCTGGAGGGTGATGAAGATGTTGTCGAAATCGACGAACAGGGCGGATTTGATCTGCGGCATGGTGGTCCTCTGTGCTGGGTCGTGCTGCCAGAGCATAGTGCCCGGAGGGGATCATGGCAAGGGGGGCCTGAAATATTTGCGAAAAATAACGGCGGCTCCCGGAATGCCGGAAGCCGCCGCAGGATGCTGAAGGGGAGGGCGCCTAGAAGTCGTAGCCGAAACTGGCCACCACGCCCCTGGTGCGGGCCACGGAGGCGTCCATCTGCGCGCGCAGCTGCTTCTTGTACTCGTCCATGTCGAGCTGGATCTGTGCCACGCCCGTGTCCATGGCGGCCTGGGCCACGGCGGGAGCCACCCAGGTGAGCACGCGGGGGTCGAGGGCCTTGGGGATGATGTAGTCCAGCCCGAATTCGAGCTTGTCCACGCCGTAGGCCTTGGCGATGTCCGCCGGGACTTCTTCCTTGGCCAGGTCGGCCAGGGCCTGGGCCGCGGCGATCTTCATCTCCTCGTTGATGGTGGTGGCGCGGCAGTCCAGCGCGCCCCGGAAGATGAACGGGAAGCCGAGCACGTTGTTCACCTGGTTGGGGTAGTCGGAGCGGCCGGTGGCCATGAGGCAGTCGGGCCGGGCGGCCTTGGCTTCCTCGTAGGTGATCTCGGGATCGGGGTTGGCGCAGGCGAAGATGATGGGCTGTTCGGCCATGGACTTGACCATCTCCTGGGTGACCATGCCCTTGACCGAGAGGCCGAGGAAGCAGTCCGCGCCCTTCATGCACTCGGCCAGGGAGCCGTGGTCCTTGTCCTGGGCGTAGGCCTTCTTCTGGTCGTTCAGGTCCGTGCGCCCGGCGTGGAGCAGACCCTTGGAGTCGAACATGAACACGTTCTCGCGCTTGATGCCCATGGCCAGGTAGAAGTTGGTGCAGGCGATGGAGGCCGCGCCCGCGCCGGAGACGATGAGCTTGAGCTCGCCGATCTTCTTGCCGGTGATCTCCAGGGCGTTCAGGAGGCCCGCGCCGGAGATGATGGCCGTGCCGTGCTGGTCGTCATGGAACACGGGGATGCCCATCTCGGCCTTGAGGCGGGTTTCGATCTCGAAGCACTCGGGGGCCTTGATGTCCTCCAGGTTGATGCCGCCGAAGGTGGGCTCCAGCAGCTTGCAGAAGGCGATGACCTCCTCGGGGTCCTGGGTGGCGATGTTCAGGTCGTAGACGTCCACGTCCGCGAAAATCTTGAAGAGCACGCCCTTGCCCTCCATGACCGGCTTGCCCGCCTCGGGGCCGATGTTGCCCAGGCCGAGCACGGCGGTGCCGTTGGAGACCACGGCCACGAGGTTGCCCTTGTTGGTGTACTTGTAGACGTCGTCGGTGTTGGCGTGGATGGCGCGGCAGGCCTCGGCCACGCCGGGCGAGTAGGCCATGGAGAGGTGCTTCTGGGTCTCGCAGGGCTTGATGGAGATGACCTCCAGCTTTCCCTTGCGTTTGCTGCTGTGATACTGGAGGGCTTCTTCCTTGGTGAACAGTGCCATGACGATCACTCCGTATTGGGGTTTTCAGCCCGCCCGAAAAGCGCGATCGCTTCGTGGAAACAAACCGGGCCTCCCGCGCACGAGCGGTGCGCCGCGTTCCCTGGATTGTTTATTTGCCGCATTTCGGTCTTATGGGGCGGTCTGCTGCGTTGGGGGTTTTCAACGGCCGATTTTCGTGTCGGGGAAAGGCCCGGTGGTAGGCCGGGGCTCGCCGCAAGTCAAGAACGGGGCCGGGAGCGTTCTCCCGGCCCCGAAGGGTTCGTTGGTTAGTCCTTGGGCAGGCGGACCACCAGCACCGGAACCTCCGCGCGCCGGATCACCCGCGTGGCGGTGACCCCCATGAGCGCGTCGAGGAAGGAGCTGTGGCCGTGGGAGCCCATGACGATGAGGTCGCACTGCTTCTCTTTCGCTGTTTCCAGGATGGCGGAGACGGCCTCCCCGTGCTTGACGAGCACCTCGTCCTCCATGTCCTGGGGGCAATTGGGGCACACGGCGGTGATGTCGCGCTTGCAGCGCTTGAGGATGCGCCGCATGACCTCCTTGCCCGCGTTCTTGCGCTTGAGCAACTCGTCGAGCTCCTCGTCGTAGTCGTTCCTGATGTGCTCCCACTCCGCCGCCCCGATGTAGCCGATGACCTGGCCGTCCACGATTTCGGGGGCCTTGTCGATGACGTGCAGCATCACGAGCTGCGCGCCGTAGGTGTTGGCGAGGTCGATGGCCCAGGCCAGCGCCTTCTTGGCCGACTCGGAGAGGTCGGTGGCGTAGAGGATCCTGCGGACCTCCACGGCGGGCAGATTGGTGAACATGCGTTCTCCTTCTTTGGGTTGCTATGCCTTGACGAAGACCTGCTTGAGCGGCCGCCACCAGATGCCCGAGAGGAACCACGCGTACGCCCAGACCACCACCGCGATGCCCGCGAACCACATGGCGATTTCCATGGGCGGGGCGTCGAGGGAGAAGGCCGGGATGTACGCGAAGAGGAAGGGCGCGAGGTACAGGAACTTGGCGAACTTGAACGAGGTGAACGCCGTCTTCCACATGTTGGCCTTGGCGATGGTCGCCCCAGCGAACGCCGCGATGCACACCGGAGGCGTGATGTTGGAGTCCTGGGAGAGCCAGTAGACGATCATGTGCGCGGCGATCTCGTTGACGCCGAGCTCCGTGAGGGCCGGAACCGCCACCACCGCGGTGATGAGGTAGGCCGCCGTCACCGGCACGCCCATGCCCAGCACCAGCGAGGCCAGGGCGATGAGCAGGATGGTCAGCACCAGGCTGCCCGCCGCCAGCTCGATGACGATGTCCGCGAACGTCAGCACCAGGCCGGAGTAGGTCAGCACGCCGATGATGATGCCGATGACGCCCACGGTGGCGCCGATCTTGAGGCTGTTCTCCGTGCCCACGCGGGCCGCCTCCACGAAGTTGCCCAGCTCGCCCCGCAATCCGCTGAAGGTCTGCTTGCGGCGCACGTAGACGAAGGCCGCCACGATGAGCCCGTAGAGCAGCAGGATGCGCCCGGAGAGGAACGGGCGGATGGCGCTCGAAACCTCGGGCCCGGCCACCATGCGCACGCCCTTGACCAGCCAGGGGCAGACCACGATGAAGGCCATGATGAAGAACAGGGTCGGGTCGATGCGGGGGCTGTCGCCCTTGAAGCTCAGCACGATGCACACGGCCAGGCCCGCGATGGCGGAGTAGCCGGGGGAGTAGCCCGCGAGCATGAAGAAGGTGATCACCGCCAGGGGCAGGATGTAGTGCCACTCCTTGCGCAGGATTTCCTTGGCGGAATACTTGTAGCGCTCGCCCACCACGTTGTCCTTCTTGGCCTCGAAGTGGACCATGACGAACACGGAGAAGAAGTACATCATCGCCGGGAAGATGGCCACGAGCATGATCCAGGAGTAGGGCATGCCCGTCATCTCGGCCATGATGAACCCGCCCGCGCCCATGATCGGAGGCATGAACATGCC
>JBFWJM010000172.1:0-7070 GCA_050253205.1 Desulfovibrionaceae bacterium | reverse complement strand
GCCCTCACGGGAGGCCGCGTGAAAATCCCGCGATGGCGTCGTTGCTTCGGGGTGCCCCGGTCCTCGCGTATGGGGAATACGCTGCGGGCGGGCCACCCCTCGCGCCTTGCCCTCGCGGTTTTTGACGCCCTCACGGGAGGCCGCGTGAAAATCCCGCGATGGCGTCGTCAAGTGCATTGTCGGCGAGCCTTCGAGCCGTACAAGATCGTATGCCATTGGTATGCTTCGGGTCGTCCCGGCCCTCGCAGCGTGCAGGGGCGGCCCAAGGGCTCCGATTGAGGGGGAAGGGGGACGCAAAGCGGCTACAACTGCCGTTCCACATCCATGCTTTGATGCAGGATTCTGACAATCACCACCGTTTCGCCATCAATGCGGTAAAAGACGAGATGCCTGCCCACAGGATGGCTGAAATATCCTGTCTTGATGTGGTCGCAGTTCCTGCCCATGCTGACGTTGTTCGCAATCAGATGAAAAGACTGGTCCAGCCGGAGCAGGTACTGGTTGCGCTGTTCAAGCCCCCAGGTCTTGTGCGTGTACCTGGCGATGTTCGTGAGGTCGTCGTACGCCTTGTTGGTGAGCTGAAAGCGCATCAACCGTCCAATGCGGCCGAGAGCTTTTCCAGGGAATACTCCGCCATGCCGCTTGCCTCGCCCTCGCGCAGGGCCAGTTGCAAGGCCTTGATCCTGGCCTCGCGCTCCTCAAGAAGCCGCAGCCCGGCCCGGATGGCCTCACTGGCGGAGTTGAACCGTCCCTCCTTCACCTGGTTGGCGATGAAGCTGTCGAAATGCGGGCCAAGAGTGACGCTGGTGTTCTTATGCATCCTGGTCTCCTGATTGGTTGGCAGTAGAATAATATTTATTGGTATTGCGGGCAAGGGGCGCGGAGGCCCTTCTCTCCTTCCTCTGGTCGAGCCGATTGGCTCGATGCCCATCTCCCATGCCGCCGGAATGCAAGCCACGCCCCGGCCCTCGCGCCCGTCGCCTTCCCGGGCGAGGGGCATTATGGGTTTTTTGGAGAGTATCCACCCGGTATCATGTATATTGTCCTTCCATCCAGGAGCAGAGGCGGCCCCGCTCCCCGGCCGCGCCGCGCCATGTTCCCGCACTGCCCGGATTATTAGCATAAAATCAATGCGCAGGGGCGGATTCTGATTTATTCACCGCTGATGGAGGTCGAGTATGAATGCTGTTGTTCTGCCCAGCCCCGACGCCCTTCCCGTTGCCTGGGGATGGTTCGAGGGGCTGAACATCCTCACGTTCGCGCTGCACATAATGCTGGTCAATGTTCTGGTCGGTGGGGCGGTGGTCGCCCTGACGTTGCGTTCCGGCAACAGGAATGACCCGGCGGCCGCGTTTCTTTCCGCCAAGCTTCCCACCGTGTTCGCCCTGGCGGTGAACCTTGGCGTGGCGCCCCTGCTGTTTCTCCAGGTGCTCTACGGTCAGTTGTTTTACCCAACAGCAGTGCTCTCCGCCGTGTGGTTCATGAGCATGATCGTGCTGCTGGTGCTCGGGTACTACTCCTATTACATCCACCAGCACCGCGCCAAGGCCGAGCCAGGCTCCGGGGGGGCCTTCCTGGGCCTCGGGGCGGCGCTGGCGCTGTGCGTTTCCCTGGTGCTGGCCAACGCCATGGGCATGATGTTGCGCCCGGATCTCTGGCCCGGCTTCCTGGGCCCGGCGGCGGGGCGCATGTTCGAGTTTATGGAGCCGCGCTTTTTGCCCCGCTGGCTGCATTTCCTCTGTGCCAGCCTGGCCGTGGGCGGGCTGGCCGCCGCGCTGGTGGCGCGCCTGGGGCCCGGCAGGGGCACGGACGCCGCCGCCCGTTCCGAGGCCGTGGGCCTGAAGTGGTTTTCCTGGGGCACGGTGGCGCAGATGTTCGCCGGGCTCTGGTGGCTCGTGGCGTTGGAGCAGCCCGTGATGCTCCGCTTCATGGGAGGCGACGTACTGGCCACCCTCTCGCTGCTGGCGGGCGTGGCCCTCGCGGTGGCCGCGCTGGTCATGGGCTTCACCGGGCGGACGATTCCGGCGGCCTGGCTCGTCGGGGCCACGGTGCTGGTCATGGCCCTGCTGCGGGCCCAGGTGCGCGCCTTCAGCCTGGAGCCCTGGTTCCATCCCGGCGACCTGCCCGTGACGGGCGAATATTCTCCCCTGGTCTTGTTCCTGGCGGCGCTTGCCGTCGGGTTGGCGGTTCTGGCCTGGATCTGGAAACTGGCGTCGAAACCGAACACGGAGGGGTAGGCTATGGAATATCCGATCTGGGAACTCACGCAGTACGGCGGCGGCTTCTTCATCGCCCTGGTGGCGGTGGTCCACGTGTTCGTGGCCCACTTCGCCGTGGGGGGCGGCCTTTTCCTCCCGGTCATGGAGGGCGTGGCCCTGCGTTCCGGCTCCAGGCCCATGCTCGACTACGTGCGCAAACACACCCGCTTCTTCCTGCTGCTGACCATGGTCTTCGGCGGCATGACCGGTGTGGGCATCTGGCTGACCATCACCGTGCTCGCCCCGCGCGCCACCTCGGCGCTCATCCACGTCTTCGTCTTCGGCTGGGCGGCGGAGTGGGTCTGCTTCCTGGTGGAGATCGTGGCCCTGCTCGTCTACCACTACCGTTTCGAGACCATGGACCGCCGGGCCCACCTGACCATGGGCTGGATCTACTTCGTGGCGGCATGGCTCTCGCTCTTCCTCATCAACGGCATCATCGGCTTCATGATGACCCCGGGCGCGTGGCTGGAGACGAAGAGCTTCTGGGACGGGTTCTTCAACCCCTCGTTCTGGCCCTCGCTCTTCTTCCGCACCTTCCTGGCCGCAGGCATCGCCGGGCTCTTCGGGTTCATCACCGCGCACCGCGTGCGCGACGACCGCGCCCGCGAGATCATCTACCGCACCTGCGCCTGGTGGACGGCCGTGCCCGCGCTGCTCGCCCTGGCCTCGGGGTGGTGGTACTGTTCCGTGCTGCCGCCCGAGGCCCAGCACCGCCTGGCGCATACCGCCGCGCGGATCACCTCCTTCTACGAACTGGTGCCCATTTTCGGCGCGGCGGTCTTCCTGCTCGGCTCGGCCATGATGCTGCGCCTGCCCCGGGGCGGGCGTGTGGCGCTCTCCGCGCTGCTCTTCCTGGCCGGGTTCGGGTTCATCGGCTCCTTCGAGTTCGTGCGCGAGTCCGCCCGCAAGCCCTACCTCATCCACGACTACATGTACTCCAGCCAGATCCTCGTCTCCGAGGTGCAGACCCTGAACCGCGACGGCCTGCTGCCCGCGTCCAAGTGGTTCTCGGTGAAGTCCGCCGAGGCGGCGGACACGCTCTCCGTGGGCGAGGAGCTGTTCCAGGCCCAGTGTTCGCCCTGCCACTCCATCGGCGGGCCCATGAACGACATACTGCCCCTGACGGAGAAGTACCCGCTCATCGGCATGGACGCCAAGCTCACGGGCCTCGGGCGCGTCGCGCCCATGATGCCGCCCTTCGTGGGCACCCCGGAGGAGCGCATGACGCTCGCCGCGTACATCGTGGACGGCCTGCACGGCGGCCGCGAGGGCAACCTGCCCTTCAAGGACAAGGAACTCCACGTGGAGATTCCGCCCTTTGACAAGGAAAACGCCGAGTACGTGCTGCTCGCCTGGAACAACCTGGGCATGCACTGCATCTCGGACAGCTACTCCGAGTGGATCCTGCTCCCGCCCGCCAACGACATCTTCGCCCAGCTCGTGCGCCGGGGCGAGAGCCCCGAGGTGGTCACCGAGGGCGTGGTGCTGACCTATTCCGTGGAGTCCGGGTTCGAGAACCCCGCCTCCACCTCCGAGTTCTGGAAGTACGTGAAGCCCATCTTCGGCGCGCAGCCGCCGGACAACGTGGGCCTCGCGGGCAAGGGCCTCTCCGGCGAGCTCGACCTCCACGAGGAGCTGGGCTGCTTTGAGGCCAAGCTCATCCCCGTGGAGCCGTTCCAGAAGGGCCAGGGCTACAACCCGTACCCGATCTTCACGATCCAGGCGCACGACGCCGCCACGGGCAAGCTCCTGGCCGAGACCAGGACCGTGGCCCCCACCTCCAACGAGATGGGCTGCAAGAACTGCCACGGTGGTTCCTGGCGCATCGACGGGCTGGCGGGCATCTCCAAGGAAACCGGACGCGACGTGCTCCACTCCCACGACCGCCTGAGCAACACCGATCTGGCGGACATGGCGGAGAACGGCGAGCCCAAGCTCTGCCAGAGCTGCCACCCCGACCCCGTGCTCGGCGCGGAGGGCAACCCCGAACTGCTCAACCTGCCTGCGGCCGTGCACGGCCTGCATGCCAACTTCCTCACCGGGCGCGGGGCCGAGGCCTGCGCCTACTGCCACCCCAACCGCACCGACGGGCCCACGCGCTGCCTGCGCGGCCTGCACGGTACGGCCGGGATCACCTGCGTGAACTGCCACGGCTACCTGGAAGACCACGCCCTCTCGCTGCTCAAGCTGGAGCAGGAGAACGGCAAGGCCGGAGCCGCCCCGCTCATGGAGCACCTGGCCCCGCGCGCCGTGGCCAGCGTGGCGGACGTGAACCCGAGGCTGCCCTGGATGCAGGAGCCCGACTGCTCCACCTGCCATCCCGACGACGCGCCGCGCACCACTGTGGAGAAGGCCGACGCCTACAACATCTGGACCGAGGGCGGGGCGAGCCTCTACCGCAACAGCCAGGACGCTGCGGGAAGCGTGATGTGCATCGCCTGCCACAATAGCCCGCACGCCAACTACCCCTCGGTGAACCGCTACGGAAAGAACCGCGACAACATCGGGCCCATGCAGTACCAGGGCACGGACCGGGCCATCGGCGCCGGTGGCAACTGCGGTGTCTGCCACCTGGGCGAGGTGGACGGCGACGCCCACCACTCCGGCTGGACCGTCAGCGCCCAGTAGCGGCCTGAAACCCACGAAACCGAAGCGGCCCGGGTGATTCGCCTCCCCGGGCCGCTTTTTCATTGCCCGGCTGGTGGGAATGCGCGTGTCGCGTGCCGATCCTGCCAAGAGGGGAAACGCGGCAGGCGGCGCACGGGCTGGCGGCCTGGGCCGCTCTCCCGCGCGGCGGGAGGCGTTTGCTGCGGCAGGTTGTCGAGGTTATCATCCGTTCGGGGGCAGGGGGGCTTTACATTCCCGGAGAAATGAGGGATGAAGAACACCGCTTCAGCGTGACTGGACGCAAGACTCGGCCACCGCCCTCCCGGGCGGCCCGCCCGCAAAGCGGGCAGGGCACCACCGACCCCCCTCCGCTCCAGAGCCCGACAAGACCCCTCCGGCACGCCGGAGAACGACCGCCGTCACGCGCAGTCGTTCGATTTCCCTCATTACCCTAGGATTTTTTGTGACTTTCGACAGCTTCGCTTTTGACGGGCGTATCCGTGCGGGCATCAGTGCCTGCGGCTGGGAGACGCCCACCCCCATCCAGACCCGGGCCATCCCCGAGGTGCTCAAGGGCACCGACGTGCTCGGCCTGGCCCAGACTGGCACCGGCAAGACCGGGGCCTTCGCCCTGCCCATCCTCCAACATCTCGTGGAGGCCGAGGCCCGCCGCCAGGGCCCGGCCCGCGTGCTCGTCCTCGCGCCCACCCGCGAACTCGCCCTGCAAATCCACGAATGCTTCGTGGAACTCGGCAAGCAGACGGGCATCCGCTGCGCCGCCGTGTTCGGCGGGGTGGGCCAGACCCCGCAGGTCAAGGCCGCCAGCCGCGCCACGATCATCACCGCCTGCCCCGGCCGCCTGGTGGACCTGCTGAACCAGGGGCTCATCCGGCTCGACCAGGTGGACACCCTGGTGCTCGACGAGGCCGACCGCATGCTCGACATGGGCTTCATGCCCGACATCAAGCGCGTGCTCGCCCGGCTGCCCCGGGAGCGCCAGAACCTGCTCTTCTCCGCCACCATGCCCGAGGACATCCGCCGTCTGGCCGGGTCCATCCTCGTGAACCCCGCCACCGTGCAGGTGGCCAACACGGCCCCGGCCGCCAAGGTGCACCACAGCTTCTACCCCGTGGCCCAGCACCTCAAGGCCGGGCTGCTCGAATCCCTGCTCGACACCCTGGACCACGACAGCGTGCTCGTCTTCACCCGGACCAAGCACCGGGCCAAGACCCTGGCCCGCAAGCTGGAGCGCGCAGGCCACAGCGCCACCTTCCTCCAGGGCAATATGAGCCAGAACCAGCGCCAGCGCTCTCTGGACGGCTTCCGCTGCGGGGATTTCCGCATCATGGTGGCCACGGACATCGCTGCGCGCGGCATCGACTGCGAGCGCATCACTCACGTGGTCAACTTCGACGTGCCCGACACCGCGGAGACGTACACTCACCGCATCGGCCGCACGGGCCGGGCGGGGCGCGGCGGCGAGGCGCTGAGCTTCATCACCGGGGAAGACAACGACATGGTCCGGGCCATCGAGCGCGTGGTCAAGGCGCGCATCGAGCGGCACGAGCAGAACGGCTTCGACTATGCCGCGCGCCCGGCCTCCGGCGGCGCGCGTCCCTTTGACGCTCGGGAGCCCCGTGAGCGCCAGGGCCAGAATCGTCAGGGCCAGAATCGCCAGGGCCAGAATCGTGAAGAACAGGGCCGCCGGGGCCAGGGCCATGGCGGCCAGCAGGCCCGTGGCGACCAGGCCCGTGGGAATCAGGCCCGTGGCGACCAGGCCCGTGGGAATCAGGCCCGTGGAAACCAGGCCAGAGACGACCGGGCACGCAACGACACCCGCAACGACACCCGTAATGACGTCCGTAATGACGCTCGTAATGATGGCCGCAATGACGCCCGTACCGATGTCCGCAAGGACGCCCGGCGCGACGATGCCTCCGAACCCCGCCAGCGCGCTCCGCGCCGCCGCCGCAGGAGCCGTTCCACCAGCCGGGGCCGCTCCGCAGGGGCCAACTAGGCAAGCAGGCGGGGCGAACCCCGCCCATTGCCGGGCCCATGCCCGCCATTCCAGGGGACGCTTCGGCGTCCCCTTTTTATCGCCCCACCGCCGAAATCCGTTGCGCGGCCCGGTCCCCTTGCCATAGACAGGAGCGAGGACGGCCGCGTGCGCCGTCGGGAGGTTGCGCAGGGTGCGGGCTAGGA
>JBFWJM010000171.1:0-7094 GCA_050253205.1 Desulfovibrionaceae bacterium | reverse complement strand
AGGCGATGCCCCTGCCGGGGGTGATCTCCCCGGCGGAGACGTTGTAGTCCCCGTTGCGGAACCAGACGTCGCGCATGACCATCTCGTCGTGCTGCTTGTTGCGCAGGGCCTCCTTCCATATGCGGTTGGCCTCCCACTCGCCCCAGGCCCCCACGAACTGCGAGAAGCCGAGCTGCGCCACGCTCCAGAAGATGGCGTAGAACACGAAGAAGCGGATGACCCGGCCGAGGGGCATGCCCCCGGCGCGCAGCGCCAGCAGCTCGCGGCTGCGGGCCATGAGCCCGAGCTGCACCACCAGGGCCATGAGGAACACGGCGGGCAGGATCTGTGAGATGATCAGCGGGGTCTTGGCCAGGAAGTACCAGGCGATGGTCTTCGCGCCCAGGCCCGCCTCCAGGAAGTCGTCGATGCGGTCGAACATGTCGGCCATGAGGTAGATGGCCGTGCCGACCCCGAGGCAGAGCAGCAGCAGGAAGAGGTTGCGCCGCAGGAGGTAGCGTCCGAGCACGCCCACGTCAGGCCTCTGTGGGCTTCGCGCCACGGCGCAGGAGCTTCAGGTGGTCCCACCAGGCGAGCAGGCGGACGTTCTTCTCGCGGGAGGCGAGCCGCAGCGTCGTTAGCCCCACGGCCAGGAACAGCCCGTTGGTGCCCCACATGCCCGCCTCCGGGGCAATGACCCCGGACTCGCCCAGCCCGGCCGAGAGCGAGAACATGGCGTAATACACCAGGAACAGGCCCATGGAGAGGATCAGGCCGTACTGCTGGCGCATGCCCCGGAACACGCAGGCGATGGGCATGGCGAAGAGCCCGAGCACGAAGCACCCGGCGGGCATGGCCTGGCGCTTGGTCAGCTCCATGCGCACCTTGAGCGGGTCGACGTTCAGGTGCGGGTAGTCCTCGGGGTGCTCCCGCAGGTCCATGAGCTTGGCCACGCTCATCTCGGACGCCTTGTCAGAGTCCATGTCCAGGCTCTTGAGGATGCGGTCCAGGGGCAGGCGGATGGTGTACGTGCCGAACTGGAGCACGTCGAGCTTCTTGCCGTCGCGGCGGTAGATGTGCCCGTTCTCGAAGAAGATGCGCAGCTCGCCCGCGCTCTGGTCGGCGTCCAGCCTGCCCCGGTCGGCCACGATGTTCACCGTGGTGCCCTTCTGGCGCTTGTCCTGCACGAAGACGAAGCGCATGTCGCCCCCGGCCTCGTCCACCTGGTTGGCGTAGAACGTCAGGCCCGGAAAGCTCTGGTTGAAGATGCCCGCCTGCATGGTCAGCTGGGTCTGGGAGTTGACCATCTCGAAGAGCTTGGCGCGGAACTGGTCCATGCCCCAGGAGAGGCCGAAGTAGGAGATGTACAGCGCGGCCAGGGCCGAAAGCAGGGAGAAGACCAGCGGCGCGGGCACGAGCTGGTAGAGGCTCACGCCCGAGGCCTTGAGCGCCACGAGCTCGTTGTCCGTGCTCATGCGCAAAAACGTCAGGAACACCGCCAGCATGGTGGCGATGGGCATGACCAGCATGAGGAACAGGGGGCTCAGGTAGAGGAAGAGCTGCAACAGGTCCATGGCGTGCACGGACTGGGAGAGCAGTATCTCGCGCAATTGCAGGAGCCTGCCGAGCAGGATGATGCCCATGAGGCAGCCCAGCGCGAGCAGGAACACGGCGAGCAGCTCGCGCAGCACGTGGCGGTGCAACAGCCCCGTCACGCCCTATTTTTCCTCCTGCTCGGCCAGGAGGCGGGCCAGGAATTCCACGTCCTTGGGGCCGAGGTTGAAGCGCATGGCCGCCTGGTCCACGATCTGGGCCAGGGGCTTGGCGCCGGGCTTTTCGCGCTCCTCGCAGATCCAGGCCAGGGCCTTCCTGGCCAGCTCGCTTTGCGGCATGATGGTGGACATGTGCCCTCCGGGGTTTACTTTGCTGCCTTCCGTGCAGTACATCACCTTGGCCCGCCAGGCAACAGGCCAGGCAGGGCGCGCCGCGAGCGGCGTTTTCATTTTGCTGGTCAATTCCGATAGTTATATTCTCTAGACATCTGTTAACACCTTTCCCGAGCATATCAAGACTCCCCGGAGGGCGCGAAAACAATGGAATCCTGGTACGTGGCCGTCATCCTGGGGATCATCGAGGGGCTCACGGAGTTTCTGCCCGTCTCCTCCACGGGCCACCTGATCATCGGCGGGCACCTGCTGGGCTACACCGGGCCCAAGGCCGAAACCTTCGAGATCGTCATCCAGCTCGGGGCCATCCTGGCCGTGGTGCTGCTCTACCGCTCCACCTTCCTGGGGCTCGTCTTCCCGCCTGCGGGCCGCCGCTTCTCGGGCCTGCGGGGGCTCTGGCTGCTGTTTCTCACCTGCCTGCCCGCCTCGCTGCTCGGCCTGGCCATCCACGGTTACATCAAGGAACACCTCTTCAGCCCGTTCACCGTGGCGCTCGCGCTCCTGGCGGGCGCGGTGATGATCCTCGTTGTGGAGAGGCTGCCGAAGCGCGACGCCCTGCGCGAGCTGGACGACCTGACCCCGGGAGTGGCGCTCGGCATAGGCCTGTTCCAGTGCCTGAGCCTGTGGCCCGGGTTCTCGCGCTCGGCCTCCACCATCATGGGCGGCATGCTGCTCGGCGTGCGCCGCGAGACGGCCGCGCAGTATTCCTTCATCGCGGCCGTGCCCATCATGTTCGCGGCAACGGGGTATGATTTCCTCAAGAACCGAGCGCTGTTCGGTGCGGACGACCTGGTATTCCTGGCCATTGGCTTCGTGGTCAGCTTCCTCTCGGCCTGGCTGGCGGTGAAGGGGTTCATCCATCTCTTGAAGAAATGGACCCTGGTGCCCTTCGCCTGGTACCGGATCGTGGTGGGCGCGCTGGTATTGCTCGTCTTTTTCTAGGCGCATTTCCCGGCATTCAGGGCTTGCCATCACGCCCGAGACGGTATATGTACCCATTTCCTCGTGGCGAGGTAGCTCAGATGGTTAGAGCATGCGGCTCATATCCGCAGTGTCGGGGGTTCAATTCCCTCCCTCGCTACCACGCGAATCATCCGGCCCGTCGGCATCCCCGGCGGGCCGTTTTCACTGGCCGCCCCGGCCGGGCGGCGTTTCTCCATCGCCTGGCCGCGTGGCTCCCCTGCCCGTTCACCCGGCTCCGCCCTGCTTGGCTCCTTCCTGCCCGGCTTCTTCCCGCCCAGGCCCTGCCCCGTCACTCGGCCCCGTGCTCCGCAATGAAAGCCTCGACCTTCTCCCGAATGCGGTCCCGGACGATGCGCATGGCCGTCTCCCGGTCTTCCCGGTCCTCCACCAGATCCGGGTCGCACATGTTCCAGTCGATGTAGTGCTTGTGCCCGGGGTAGATGGGGTGACGCTCGTTGCTCTCGCTGTCGCAGACGGAGACGACGCTGTGGAACATGCGCCCGGCCTGGTACAGGGAAAACACGGTCTTGGTCCGCTCACCGGAGATGTCCACCCCCGCCTCGCGCATGGCCTCCACGGCCTGGGGGTCGAGCTCTCCTGCGTCGAAGCCCGCGCTCTCCGCCTCGTAGCGGTCTCCGGCCAGGTGGTTGAGAAACGCCTCCGCCATGAACGAGCGCGACCCGTTTCTGGACCCGACGAACAACACCTTGTGCTTGATCATGCCGACACCTCGCTTCCTCGCCCGGGCCACCATGGACCGGGCCTCATGGTACCCTGAGCATGGCTCGCGCGGAACGTTGCGGGCATAGAAAAAAGTGAGGATTTGGTCACAGCCTCCACGTTCGTGGTCCGGGCCGGAGCGCAAAGGGGCCGCAGGCTGGCTGTGCCTATGGACCGGGGCGTCCGGAGGGCTCCCCGGCCCGGCCTCTCCCTGGCTGGCCAGGAAGCGTTCCATGGGACGGGAAGCCGCTCCCTGGGCACAAGGCGGAAATCCATGGCCGTCGCACAATTCACGAGAAGGCGGCCGGGGTTGCCCCCGGCCGCTTCAGGATGGCCTATCAGACCGTGAACTTCGTGACCCAGAAGTCGTGCTGGTTGCAGAAGCTCGTGGCGTAGTAGGTGCCCGGCCCGGGCACGGTGTGCTCCGAGAGGGGCATGTCGTCGGGGGTGAAAGTGACCGCGCCGATGACCTCCCCGCCCTCGGAGACGAGTGTGTGCCGCACGATGAAGTGCTCGCCGCTCATGGGGTGGCTGGTGAGGATGGAAACGGCCATGCCCTGCACCTCCACCTGGGGCGCGTGGGTGCCGACCTTGGCCTCCCATTTGCCGGGGTCGTCCGCAGTGTAGATGACATTGGAAGGATAACACTGCTGGGCCTGCACGGCCCCGGCCATGCCGGGAACGGCGGCCGTTGCCACGCCCACGGCGGTAGCGGCCACGGTTTTGAGGAATGCTCTGCGAGTGCTCATTGGCACCTCCTGAATAGGGTTTGGTTTCCATGCTAGCACAGCGCGCGAATCGCGTACAACAGGGAAATGCACCCCTTGCCAAGACGGCGTGAAATCTTATAATGGAAGCAACCCGTCGTGGTTCTTTGAGTGGGGGCGCACTGGTTTCGACGGAGAGAGTGACGCCGCAGTTGCAGGTCGGGGATGGCAGTTGGCCCCGTTATCAATTCTGCCAGGCATACAAGTGCCAACGACGACTACGCTTACGCTATGGCTGCCTAGTTTTAGGCAATCGTAGTTCCGGGGCATGACCCCGGCGGCGCTCCGGGCCTACGCCCGATAAACCGGAGTCTGCTGACGACCCCCCTCGGGCTGGCGCGCGGGTTTCACCTATGGGCCCAAGCGCGAGACCTTTCATAGGCATGCCAGCCGGCCGCCCGGACAGGGGCACTCCGGCTGGCGAGAACACAAACCTGTCCTAAACCTGTAGACGCTACGGACCGATCCTTTTCGGACGGGGGTTCGATTCCCCCCGCCTCCACCACATGTCAATTCGACCAAGTCCAAAGAGAGACACAAAGCCCTTGCAAAACAAGGGCTTTTCTCTTTTTCTAGACTTTCTATGTCCGACTTGATCCGTTGACGTCCAGGATTTTCCTGGGTAGAATCCTGGGTAGAAATCGACTCTACCCATCAAAACAGAGGAGAGCTACCCAGGTGAAGTTGACCGCAAAAGCCGTTGAGCAAGCAAAACCAAGGGATCGCGTCTACCGAATTTCTGACGGCAGAGGCCTCTTTCTTCAGATCGAGACAGGAGGAGCCAAAGGATGGCGTCTCCGGTACTTCTTCGGGGGCAAGGAGAAGATGATCTCGTTGGGCGTCTACCCAGAGGTCAGCCTTAAAGACGCCAGGAATAAATGCCTGGATGCCCGCAGGCTCATCGATGAGCGCATCGACCCTTCCAATGCCAGGAAAGAAGAAAAGGCTGAAATCCAGGCCACCACGGAGACCTTCGAGTCCGTCGCCAGGGAGTGGCACACCAAATACTTGCAGACCTGGACCGAAGGTCATGCCAAGACCATCATCAGTCGTCTTGAGAACAACGTCTTTCCATGGATCGGAACCTCTCCCATCAAGGAAGTCTCTGCCCAGGACGTACTTGGGTTGCTCCGCCGCATCGAAGCACGGGGAGCCATCGAGAGCGCTCACAGAGTCAAGGGTATCATCGGACAAGTCTTCCGCTATGCCGTTGCCGCTGGGATGGCCCCAAGCAACCCGGCGGCTGACCTTCGGGGAGCCCTTACCCCTGTCGTGGAGAAGCATCACGCCAGCATCACCGACCCCAAAGAAATCGGCCCCCTGCTCCGGGCCATCGACGGCTACTCAGGACACAACGTAACGCGCTGTGCCCTGCAATTGGCACCTCTCGTGTTCGTCCGTCCTGGTGAACTCCGACATGCAGAATGGGAAGAGATTGATCTCGAGGCCGCCGAGTGGCGCATCCCTGCATCAAAGATGAAGGCTCGAGAGCAGCATCTCGTCCCCTTGAGCAGGCAGGCTCTTGAGGTACTGGAAGACCTCCAACCTCTCACTGGCCCCAGTGGGTACGTCTTCCCCTCGATCCGAACCAAGGACAAGCCCATGAGCGAAAACACGGTCAACGCAGCTCTTCGACGCCTGGGCTACACCTCCGACGAGATGACCGGCCACGGTTTTCGAAGCATGGCCAGCACCATCTTGAACGAACAGGGATGGACACCTGATGCCATCGAGCGCCAACTGGCTCACGCCGAACGGAACCAAGTGCGGGCTGCTTATAACTACGCAGAGCATCTGCCCGAAAGAAAGCGCATGATGCAGGCCTGGGCAGACTATCTTGACGACCGACGCAAGGACGGCAAGGTCATCCCGATCAACAGCGCCCAAGGTAGCATGGGGTGATCTATGAGCAAAAAAAGAGAACGGATATTCAACGGAGAGGAACCGGCACACCCGCTGTTGGCTGCAACGGAAGAAGATATTGCCAACAATCCTCTACATGCATTTGATGCCTTGCGGTACTGCCTCTATTATCCTCTTGAGTCCCCAAAGACAGATGAAGGGGAACACTGGCGATACATCAAAATCCCCAAAGCACTAGAGGAGTATTTCATCGATGCCATCAATAAGCTGATGAGCATAAAGAAGCCTGGAAAGGACTGCCCTGAACTTGTTGCCGAAGCATTTGGGTTGACTGCCGCACACTTTTCTTCCCTTGGCAAGGATCAATGGGAAGGACAAATGTATTACGAGGTTCAAAAGGCCAGGAAGCAGGGTCTTACCTTGGTTGAAGCACTAGAAAGTGTAGCCAAAAACAACAATATTGACCCGGAATCATTCATCAACAAATACCATAACGACATCAAAAAATCATGCTCTAGCAAATAGTGTTCACATTTGGGGGGGTAAAAACTCGCGAGCTAATACCCTTCTTTATTCCCTCCCCCACCGCATAAGTTCACGAAAAACCAAGGAGGTTTTATCGTGAACGATGCTATCCATTCCAAGTTGTCTTCGAAGCGTTTGCTTCGACTCCCTCAGGTTCTTGAACGTTTCCCTGTCAGCAAGTCGAGCTGGTGGCAGGGGGTCAAGGAGAAGTGGGTTCACTTCTTCGGACCAGTCAGCGGCAAAACTAAGGTGGACAGATTCATGGGCTATGCCGCCTTTTTCGGGCAAGCCAGAGGGGGTACCCCCTCTGGCTTGAACTGCTGATATATCT
>JBFWJM010000170.1:0-7119 GCA_050253205.1 Desulfovibrionaceae bacterium | reverse complement strand
CAGGCGATGTCGCACTCCGCGCGCAGCACCACCGAGCCCTCGTGGGTGAAGCGCAGGGCGTTGGAGAGCAGGTGGGAGAGGATCTGGCTCAGGCGGTATTCATCGCCCACCACCAGCTCCGGCAGGCGGCAGGTCGTTTCCAGGCGGAGGTCGGTGCCGTTGAGCCCGGCCTGGACCCTGTAGGAACGGCAGACCATCTCCAGCAGGTCGTTCAGCCGGAACTCCCTGGCCAGGGGCTCTATGCTGCGTCGTTCCATGGAGGCGAGGTCGATGAGGTTGTTCAGCTCGCGCAGGAGCTTCATGCCGCTTTCCTGGATGATCTGGAACATCTCCCGGGTGTCGGGGGAGACGTCCTCCGCCTTGCCGATCTGCGCGATGCCGAGGATGCCGTTGAGCGGGGTGCGCAGCTCGTGGCTCATGTTCGAGAGGAACTGCGTCTTGGCCATGTTGGCGGCCTCGGCGGCCTCCTTGGCCAGCACCAGTTCCGCCTCCCGGCGGAAGGCGTCCGTCCTGTCGTGGGAGTAGCTGGCTATCTGCACCACAGCCCCCGCCTCGTCGAGCACGGGATACATGGACACGTGGAAGAACCGATCGCCATGGCGTTCCTCCAGGGTCACGGGCTGTCCCGTCCGGGCGATCTTCTCCACGGCTGAACGGCGGCCTTCGCGGAGTTCCGGGGCCAGCGTGGCGTAGAGGTTGGCCCCGAGGAGTCCGGCCTTGGTGGACCCCCGTCTGCGGGCGGCCTCGTCGTTCAGAGCCAGGAGCGTGCCCTGGAGGTCGATGAGGATGACGGCGTCGGCAGTGGCGTTGAGCAACGCCTGGATGGTGGCGTGGTTGTCTTCGGGCATGCGGATTCCTTGGAACTGGGATTGAAGGGACGGGAACACCGTGGGCAGGATATTATTCCGCAAGTCGGCTCCCTGTTCCGTGCAAGCAAATCAAGTGCCATGGCGTGATTATTATATTGAGCTGAAATAAAATGGTATTATCTGGCAATAAAGAGACTTTCTGTTTTCGGAACACTCCCTTTTGCGCCGCTTCAGACATTGTCCGGCTGGCAGGAGCATTGCTTGATCTGAAGATTATATAAGTAAAAACAATGTGTTATCTTTTCGCTGTGTGGCCTTGGTTGGCATGGAGCGTGCAACCCCAACGTACTTGCGAACCATCGTGCAATATCAGGGGGAAGGAATGATCAAAAATCTTCGAATGGCCGTGAAGCTCGGATGCAGTTTCGGTGTCGTGCTGCTGCTTGGTGTGATGATCGCGATTGTGGGCTGGCAGGGTATGCGCCAGGTCATGGACCGGGTGGACAAGGCAGACGACGTGAACCGCTTGGTCAAGCAGGCTCTGGAGTGCCGTCGGCAGGAGAAGAACTACATCATACGTGGCGAGATGCAGTATGTGGAGCGCGTGCGGGGAACGCTCAAGGAGCTCCTGGATCAGGCCGTGTTGACCAGGGAGAAGTTCCAGGACGAGCACAACCGGGCGCGCATGCTGGAGGTGGAGAAGGCATCCAAGGAGTATGGCCGCGCCTTCGAGGAACTCGTCGCCGCGCTCGGCAGGCAGGGTGCCACGCGCAACGATGCCCGGAACAGGGGGGCGGCCGTCCGCGAGAGCATTCGCACCCTGGGTTCCAAGCTCGCTCCGGGGGCTCCCGGAGCGGAAGCCCTGGCCGGGTTTTCCGCCGTGTTCCAGCAGGCCCAGCTCCACGTGCGGGACTACTTCCTCTCCGGCGGGGAGGAAGACCTCGCCGCCGCCCGCGAGGCCCTGGCCGAGGCCCAAGGGCTGCTGGCGGGTGCCGGAGGGGTGCTGGCATCCATGGACGGAGGCGACGGCCTGGGCGCTGGGCTGCGGGCCTTTGCCGGGGACGTGGAGCGCAACGTGGAGGCCCGCGAGGCCCAGGCCAGGGCGGATGCGGTCATGGTCGATGCGGCCAGGACGGCCATCAAGGTCTGCGAGGACACGCGCGCGCAGCAGAAGGAGCTGATGCTCGCGGCCATGAGCCGGGCGGGCTGGACCCTGCTCGGCATCGCCTGCTTCAGCCTGCTGCTCGGCATCGCCGCCAGCGTGGGCATCACCCGGGCCATTACCAGGCCGGTGCGGGCCGGAGTCGGCTTTGCCCAGGCCATGGCCGGGGGGGACCTCTCCTCCGACCTGGACATCGACCAGCGCGACGAGGTGGGCGTGCTCGCCCGGGCGCTCAATGAAATGGTTTCCAAGCTCCGGCGCGTGGTGGACGAGGTGCAGATGGCCACGGAGAACGTCTCCTCCGGCAGCGAGGAACTCTCCGCCACCGCAGAGAGCCTCTCCCAGGGGGCCACGGAGCAGGCCGCCAGTGTGGAGGAGGTTTCCGCCTCGGTGGAGGAGCTGACCGCGAGCATCGAGCAGAGCGCGAGCAACGCCGCCACCACCAGCGACATCGCCCGCTCCAGCGCCGAGCGCGCGGAGCTCGGGGGCCGCGCCGTCAACGACACCGTGGCCGCCATGCGCAGCATCGCGGAGAAGATCGGGGTCATCGAGGAGATCGCCCGGCAGACCAACCTTCTCGCGCTCAACGCGGCCATCGAGGCGGCGCGGGCCGGGGAGCACGGCAAGGGCTTCGCCGTGGTGGCCGCCGAGGTGCGCAAGCTGGCCGAGCGCAGCGGGCTCGCCGCCGTCGAGATCAGCAAGCTCTCCACCTCCAGCGTGGACGCTGCGGAGAACGCCGGGAAGATGCTGTCGGACATGCTGCCCGACATCCGGCGCACGGCCGAGCTGGTGGAGGAGATCGCCGCCTTGAGCAACGAGCAGAACACCGGAGCGCAGCAGATCAACAAGGCGATCCAGCAGCTCGACCAGGTGGTGCAGATGAACGCCTCGGCCTCGGAGGAGATGGCCTCCACCGCAGAGGAGCTCTCCAGCCAGGCCATGCAGTTGCAGGAGGTCATGGGGTTCTTCCAGGTTGGGGGCGCGGGCCGACCTGGGGCTGCCCGCACGGCGCGCAGCGCCCCCAGGCCCGGGCTGCCCGCAGGCAAGCCGCAGGGAGCCCCGAAGCGTGGCTCGGATGAGAACTCCGGGGTAGAGATCAACATGGCGGAGGAGGGCGAGGGCGGCTTCGAGCGGTTCTGACCCCTGGTTCCCCCGGATAAACGGCGGGGCCCGGCACATTGCCGGGCTTCGTTCGATGTTGCGGGATGCCGCGCCGGAGTCACTCCGCCTGCGGCAGGGTCACCACCACGGTGGTGCCTTCCTCCTCCGAGGAGGTCATGGTGATGTCGCCGCCATGGGCGGCGGCGATGAGCTTCGAGGAGTAGGTGCCGAGGCCCGTCCCCTGGAGCTTGCCGTGGGTGGCGTATTTGTCGAAGAAACGGTCGCGGATGGCCGCGTCCACGGTCCCCCGGTTGTGCACGGTGATGCGCTGGGCCGAGTCCCTGGCGGTGGCGACCGTGACGATGCTGCCCTCCGGGGCCGCCTCCACCGCATTCTTGATGAGATTCGAGAGCAGGAACGGGACGAGGACCTTGTCGCCCCGGACCACACCCGCACCGCTCCCGTTTCCGTCGTCGCCGCCCGTTTCGACGTGGATGCGGACGTTCTTGTCTGCGGTCAGGTGCAGCAGTTCTTGGCGGATGGCCCGGACCTCCGCTGTCAGGTCGATCCATCCGTTGTGGATGGCGTAGGTGCCGACCTCCAGTTTGTGCAGGGAGAGGGAGGCGTCGATGAGGTTGAGCATCTTTTGCCCCGAGCAGGAGATGGCCAGCAGCATTTCCGATTCCTCCTTCCCCAGGGAAGGAGAGTCCGTGAGCAGCTTGGGCAGGTTGATGATCGCGTTGAGCGGATTGCGCAGGTCGTGGCGCATGATCCGGTCGATTTCGACCTTCATTTCCTCCGCCTGCCTGGAGGCCGTGATGTCCATGGCCACCACCACCACGGCGGGGGAGTCGTCGATCCAGGCGGTGCGCTTGGCGGTGCAGTAGTACCAGCGGTCGTTGGCGAAGAGCAGCTCCCGGGTGAGCGTGTCGCCCGCCGAACGGAAGCCTGCCTTGTCCGCCAGGAAGGGGCACTGGCCCGGGTTCTTCAGGAGCGTGGCGCATGAGTCCCTGCCCGTCACGTCGAAGCCCATGGCCCGGGTCATGAAGCCGTTGGAGTAGATGATCCGGCGGGATTCCGGGTTGACGACGTAGACGCCCGCCTCAAGCTGTTCGAGGACGCCGAGCAATTGGCGGCGGGCCGTCTCCGAGGCCAGCTCGCCCCGCTTGCGGGCTTCGATGTCCTTGATGAAGGCCACGTATTCCTTGAGTTCCCCGTAGCTGTCCAGGGTGGCCCGGTCCGTGCGCGAGGTCCAGAACGGCGTCCCGTCCCGGCGTTTGGCCAGGACTTCGAGGTTCGATATGACCGTCTGGCTGCGGAGCAGCTCCAGCAAGCGGTCGTGGTCTGCCGGGTTGGCGAAGGTTTCCGCCGCACCGCGCACGGAGGCGAGCATCTGCTGCGGGGAGTCGTAGCCGTGGATGGACGCGAGGGCGGCGTTGACTTCAAGCAGACGCCCCGAGGCCGAAACGGTGCAGATGCCTATGGGCGCGCGCTCCACCAGCGTGCGGAACCGATTGCGTTCCTCTGCGAGGTCATGCAGCGCCTCGTTGCGTTCGGTGACGTCCACGATGAGCGAGTGCAGGACGGTTCTGTCTTCCAGGGGGACGGGTGTGGAGCTCACCTCGACCTGCCGGACGGTGCCGTCCTTGAGCCTGTGCCGGAAGTTGAAGAAATTTCTCGTTTCGAGCTGCGCGAGGTGCATCTCCTTCAGGACGTCGGCCTCCGAGAGCACGTTGATGTCGGCGATGTTCAGCTTGGTGAGCTCGGCCAGCGTGTATCCATAGAACGATACGAAGGCGGCGTTGGCGTCGAGGATGCAGCCGGTCTCGGGGTTGATGATCATCTGCATGGTGGGATTTTTTTCGAATATCCTGCGGTATCGGCCCTCTGTTTCCTGCAGCACGCTCTGTATCCGCCGCTTGTCCGTCACATCGCGGACAAACTCCACGGCACCCTTCACCTCGCCGGTTCGTTCGTCGATGATCGGATAGCTGTACACCTCCAGGCTGGAGACCGACGACGTGGTGTCGATCTCCACCAGGTCCCACTCGCTTTTGCGGGATTTCACCGCGCGAAGCGTCGGGCATTTGAGGCAGGGCTCGCTCCTGCCGTGGAACACCTCGTAGCACTTGCGGCCCAGGATGGGGAGCTTTTCGGGGTGCCAGCGCTCGATGACCGGGTTGACGTATTGCACGGTCATCGCCGTGTCGAGGACGGTGATGCCCTCCTGGATGCTCGTGAGCAAAGCCTTGAGGAAGGCCTCGTTCTTGCGGATGGTTTCTTCCTGTTCCCGGCGCAGGGTCATGTCCGTCAGGGTTCCCAGGGCGCGCAGGGGCGCGCCGTCCTCGGCGCGCTCCACCACCGTGCCCCGGGCGAGGACCCACTTGTACGAGCCGTCCTTGCAGCGCAGCCGATGCTCGCTCTCGTAGTGGGGGGAGTGCCCCTCGACGTGCAGCGCCATGGCCTCGCGCACGGCCGCGTGGTCGTCGGGGTGGATACGTGAATCCCACTCCGAGAACTGCGCGCCGATCTCGTGCTCCTCGTAGCCGAGCAGCTCCTTCCAGCGGCGGGAATAGTAGACGGTCCCGGTGCGTGCGTCCCAATCCCAGACCCCTTCCTGCGCGCCCTCCAGGGCAAAGCGCCAGCGCCGTTCGCTCTTTTCCAGGGCCTGGCGGGTGCGGTTCAATTCCGTGACGTTGAAGCCGAAGTGCACGACCTTGGCCACCTGGCCGAGGGAGTCCTTGAGGGGTACGCTGCGCACGACCCAGCGCCTGCCGTCCGCCGAGGTGTGGTCGCCCTCCTGTATCTCGCCCGTGGCGATGGCGTCCTTGGCGATGCAGTGCGGGCAGGGGGTGTCCCTCCCCGCCGCCACCTCATGACACTTGCGGCCAAGAGCCAGGTCCAGCGGGCAGGAAAGGTGCTCCTCCACGGAGGGGCTGGCCCAGAGCAGGGTGAACTCCGCGTCGATGTACTCGACGGCCACGTCCTTGAGGTTGGCCAGGATGGTTCGCTTTTCCGCTTCGGCCAGGACGAGCTGCCTCTCCAGCACTTGCCGTCCCTTGATCTCGTCACGCAGGAGCATGGCCAGCTGCTCCAGTTCCTTCTTGCGGTGTGCCAGTCGGTGCGCATAGGTCGGGCCCGTTCCCTCGTCGTGCCGCTCCTGTTCGAGGTCCAGGATGCACCGCAGGTAGCGGGTGGGATTTTGTTGGATGAGCCTTGCGAGGCGCGCGGGAATTCTTCCTCCGAGAGCCAGCAGCAGGTCTTCGTCCTCGCCGAGGTCCCTGGCCAGGGCGATGATGCGCTCCTCGGTGAGGGGGGCGTGCTCTCCGCGTTCGAGTTTGCTCAGGTAGGAGTGGTGGATGCCGATGCGTTGGGCCACGGCCCTGATGGAGAAGCCGCTGTGCTTGCTGTCCAGCGCCATGCGCTTTTCACGCAGGTAGGAGCCGAGTGCTGACATGCGGCGACTGTACGATAGCCATGCCCGACAGGCAAGACCGAACAAGCGGAAAATCTGCTTGACGCGGATTTGTTGGCTACTTCACGCTAGCCGTGTGGGGAGTGCCTGCGCAGGGCTGGGTCTACCGGGGGCAGGTGTTTCGGGTTGCAGGGCGGGGTATCCGTCACGATTTTCGCATCAATCCGCGAGGCGGGGAAGACATGAGGCAGGGATCGGTCGACACCTGCGAAGGAAACGCTGGCAATGAAGCATGAGACGCCTCCGATGGTGACGCCCCGAAGGACGGCCTGGTTCATCCCCGGGCTGGTCCTTGCGTACGTGACACTGGACTGCTGCCTCTTGCAGTCGGTGGCAACCGCCCCTGCCTGGCGTGTTGGGGTGCTGGTTGGCCTGCGGGTGCTTCTCGTGTCGGGGGCTTTCGTTCTTGTGGGGGTGCTGGTCCGGCTGCTGGCGGCAGGGGAAGAGGCGCTGCGCCTGAAGGACTCGGAGCAGAAGGCGCTTGGCAGGAGCGAAGCGCTGGAGGCGATTCTCGACTCGCTGCCGGATACGGTAATTCATCAGGATGAAGAGCGACGTGTCGTCGAGGTGTT
>JBFWJM010000169.1:0-7129 GCA_050253205.1 Desulfovibrionaceae bacterium | reverse complement strand
CCCCTGAAGAAGATGGTCACCTTACAGCGATCGCCCTTCTCCAAAAATTTCACGATGTTTCGCAGCTTCGTCTGGTAGTCGTGGTCATCGGTCTTGGGCCGAAACTTGACTTCCTTGATCTGGATGACGGTCTGTTTCTTCTTGGCTTCCTGCATCCGCTTCTGCTGCTGGTACTTGAACTTTCCATAGTCCATGATCCTGCAAACAGGCGGATCGGCGTTGGCCGCCACTTCCACCAGGTCGAGACCTTTTTCCTTGGCGAGCGCGAGCGCATCACGGGTAGCCATGATGCCCAGTTGTTCCCCATCCTCGTCAACGACGCGAATTTGAGGGATGCGAATCCTCTCGTTGCGACGGACACCATCGTCCCGCCTTGGCGGGCGGCGGTCAAAGCGTCGAGAAGCTATAGCTCATACCTCCATCTAAAAACGGTTTCCTCGCCGCATCCACAATCATGTCCGCGGCCTCCTCAATACGCATCAGGCCTGGATCGTCCCCCTGGCGTGCACGCACGTTGACGCATCCGGCCTCTTTTTCCTTGTCGCCGACCACAAGCATGTACGGGACCTTCTCCACCTGGGCCTCCCGCACCTTGTAGCCGAGCATTTCGTTGCGCGTGTCCGCCTCCACCCGGATGCCCCGGGCGGCGAGCGCCGCGCGCACCTGCTCAGCGAAATCGTTCTGGCTGTCGGTTACGGTGAGCACGCGGGCCTGCACCGGGGAGAGCCAAACCGGAAACGCACCGGCGAAGTGCTCGATCAGCACGCCGATAAACCGCTCGATGGAGCCGAGAATGACCCGGTGCAGCATGACCGGCCGATGGCGTTGACCGTCCTCGCCGACATATACCAAGTCGAAACGCTCTGGCAAGGTGAAATCGCATTGGATCGTGGCGCATTGCCAGCGCCGCTCCAGGGCGTCCTTGATGATGATGTCGATCTTCGGGCCGTAGAACGCGCCGTCGCCCTCGTTGATCTCGTAGTTCCAGCCCATGGCGTCCAGCGCGTTCCTCAGCGCGCTGGTGGCGCGCTCCCAGTCCTCGTCGGAGCCGATGGACTTCTCCGGCCGGGTGGAGATTTCCGCCTCGAAGTCGAAGTCGAACAGGCCCATGACGTCCTTCACGAAGTTCGCCACGCCGATGATCTCGTCCTGGAGCTGGTCCGGGCGGCAGAGCAGGTGCGCGTCGTCCTGGGTGAAGCTGCGCACGCGAAGCAGGCCGTGCAGCACGCCGGACTTCTCGTGGCGGTGCACCACGCCGTGCTCGAAGAAGCGCACGGGCAGGTCGCGGTAGCTGCGGATCTTCGACTTGTAGATGAGCATGTGCGAGAGGCAGTTCATGGGCTTGACGCCGTAGGCCACGTCGTCGATCTCCGTGAAGTACATATTCTCGCGGTAGTTGGCGTAGTGGCCGGACTTCTCCCAGAGTTCCTGCTTGAGGATGAGCGGCCCCTGCACGAGCTGGTAGCCGCGCTTGAGGTGCTCCTTCTTCTCGAAGTCCTCCAGGATGGCCCGCACGAGTGCGCCCTTGGGGTGCCAGAGGATCATCCCGCCGCCCACGTCCTCGTGGGTGGAGAAGAGGTCGAGCTGCGTGCCGAGCTTGCGGTGGTCGCGCTTCTTGGCCTCCTCCAGCTGGGTGAGGTATTTCTTCAGCGCCTTGGGGTCGGCCCAGGCCGTACCGTAGATGCGCTGGAGCTGCTTGTTCTTCTCGTCCCCGCGCCAATAGGCCCCGGCCACGGAAAGCAGCTTGAAGGCCTTGAGCTGGCCCGTCCTGGCCACGTGGGGGCCCCGGCAGAGGTCCGTGAACTCGCCGTGGGTGTAGAGCGAGACCGTCTCCGCGCCGAGGTCGTCGATGATCTCGGCCTTGTAGCTCTCGCCCTGGGCCGCGAAGAAGGCCTTGGCCTCCGCCGCGCTCATCTCGCGGCGCGAGAAGGGTTTGTCCGCGCCCACGCTTCGGAGCATCTCGGCCTCGATGGCCTCCAGGTCCTCGGGGGTGAAGGGGCGCTCGTAGTCGAAATCGTAGTAGAAGCCGTTCTCCACGGCGGGGCCGATGGTGACCCTGGCCTCGGGGAAGAGCTTCTTCACGGCCTCGGCCATGAGGTGGGCCGTGGAGTGGCGGACGATGTCCACGCCCGTGTCGGAGTCGGCGGCGACGGGCTCCAGCGCGGCGCAATCGGCGGGCACGGTGGTGGTCAGGTCGAGCAGGGTCTCGCCGCAGCGCGCCACGACGACATTCTTGAACTGCTTCTTGGACAGCCCCTGCGAAAGCACCTCGCCGCAGGAAGCCCCCGCGGCCGCCTCGACCTTCTGACCGTTCACCTCGATCTGCACGACTCGTCTCCTTGGGCCCTTGGCCCGCTGCCCGCCCGGCCCGAACGTCGGGACATGCCCCGGGCGGGGATACACTAAAGAGAGACGTAGTTAATGAGCGGGGGGGGCGATGTCAAGCCGGAGCGCCAGGCGCCCCTCCCAAGGCGAAAAATACGCCCCGCACCCCATCTTGATAATTCTTAATGCGAATATCCAACCACTTAACATTCACCGGAACCGGACTTGCTGCTCCCGGCACGAGGGGGGAAGGCGGCAATATCTGCCGCGCGGACCGAAACCAATGGAGGCAAGCCGTGAGCGTATCATCCGTCACCGAATCCACTTCCGGCCTGAACAGCGAGCTGCTCGCCCAGCTTCGCCAGGCCCGGGGCTCCGAGAGCGAGGAATTCGCCAGCAACATCATCAATGACAAGGACCAGGACGAGGACGGCCTGCTTTCCCTGGAGGAAGCGGGCATAGGCGAGGACCATTTCGCCACGGCGGACGCCGACGGCGACGGCTACCTCTCCGGGGAGGAGATCCAGGCGGACCTGGAAAACCGCAAGGAACAGGCCGACCTCATGGGCAAGCTCAACATGCTCATGCAGGGCGTGGACACCGGAACCCTGGTGGATTCGCTCATCGCCGAGATGGATGCCGACGGCGACAGCATGATCGGCCTGGAGGAGAGCGGCCTCGAAGAGGACCTCTTCAATGCCCTGGACGCGGACAACGACGGCCTGCTCTCCAGCGACGACCTGACCTCGGCCCTCTCGGGCACGGCGGACCAGGGCTCCTCCTTCGTGGCCTCGGCCTACGCGGGAGCGGTGTCTGCGGGGTCCGGCGAGGAGACCGGGGAGGCCGAGGAGAGCTCCGCCTCCAGTGACAGCGGCGAGGAGGAGTTCGACGAATACGACTTCAACGAGGACGGCACCGTGACCCTGGACGAACTGCGCCAGGCGTTCATGAACGGCGACCTCAGCCTCTCGGAGCTGTTCGAGGACGGCGGTGGCGAGGGCGGCACCCAGAACGCGCTCATGCGCCTGGCCATGAGCGCCTACGGCGCCCAGGCCGGAGAGATGGGAGAAATGGGAGAGGCGTCCATGGGAGCCATTGCCTAGTCCGCCGCACATCCGCCCGGCCCAGCGCCAGGCCCAGCCCCCGGTGTCCGCCCCAATTCAGGCGGCACCGGGTTCCTTTTTGGCCTCCGGGGCCTGATTCCGTGCCTGATTCCGTGCCTGATTCCGGGCCTAGTTCCGGGATGGCCCGGCCTCCAGGCGCACGAGTGCGGGGTTGGGCTTGGCCTCGGGCGAGTCGAAGTCGATCTGCACCTCGGTGCCCTTGGCGTCCGCCGTGCGCATGGTGATGAGCGCGCCGTGGGTCCGGGCGATGAGCGAGGCGGAATACGTGCCCAGGCCGGTGCCCTCCTCCTTGCCGTGGGTGGCGTACTTCTCGAAGAACCGATGGCGGATGGCCCCGGGCACGGGCTGGGAGTTGCGGATGAGTATGGTGGTGCGCCCCTCGGAGCTGAGCTCAACGTCCACCACGTCGCCCTCCTCCGAGGCCTCCACCGCGTTGATGAGCAGGTTGCGCAGCATGGTGGCCAGCAGGGGGGCCTCGCCCAGGGTTTCGACCACCTCGCTCCCGGCCACCTCGCGGCCGTCCAGGCGCATGGCCAGGCGCACGCCGCGCTTGGCCAGCAGGGGGGCCAGCTCCTCCTCCAGCACGCAGAGCTCCTGCACCAGGTCCACGGGCGCGGCCTTGAGGCGGTAGATGCTCTTTTCCATCTTGAAGAGGTCGAGCTGGGTCTTGACCAGGTCGAGCATGCGGAAGCCCGCAGTCTCGATGCGCCGGAGGTAGAGCTGCTGCTCGGGGTTCAGGCCGCCTCGCCGCAGCAGCAGCTCCGGGTAGCCGATGACGAGGTTGAGGGAGCTCTTGAGGTCGTGGCTGTTGATGCGCTCCACCTCCTCGCGGATCATCTCGGCCTCGCGCCGCTCGCGCACCTCCCGGGAGAGCTGGCGGTTCTTCTCGGCCAGTTCCTGCTGCTTGTTCAGCAGCTCCTGGGTCCGGCGGTCCACCATGTGCTCCAGCAGTTCGCGGTGGGTCTGGAGCCACTGGTCGCGCTTCTGGACCTCGTCGAGCATGGCGTTGAACTGGCGCACCAGCGCGCCGATCTCGTCGGCGGCCTCGTAGTCCACGCGCAGGCCGTAGTCCTTGCCCCGGGCGATGGCCACCATGGTCCGGCCCAGGCGGTCGAGGGAGGCGGTGATGCGCCTGCGGAAGAGCCCCACGGCGGGCAGGCAGAGGCTGATGGCCAGCAGCGCGATGCCCGCGCTGACACCGCCCTGCCAGGCCAGCAGCTGCCACTGGTCGCGCAGGTCGAGCCCGAGGACGAGCCAGCCCGCCTCCTCCCCGCCGACCATGACCGGGCGGCGCACGGCCAGCTGCTCGAAGGCGAGCTGCTCGCGCGCGGGCCCGGGCGTCACGAGCATGCCCGGTTCCCGCGCGCCGTGCCGGGCGAAGAGCTCGCCGCGTTCATCGTAGAGCAGCACCCAGGCCTTGTTGGACACGAGCTCCAGATCGCGGAAAAGCTCCCGGGCGGCGTCCCTGTCGCCCCGCCGCAGGGGCTCCACCGAGGCGGCGGCCATGAATTCCGCCAACCCGGTGGCGCGCTTGAGGTTGGCCTTGCGATAGCCCGAGAGGGTGAAGAACATGGTCAGCCCCACCACCACCACCAGGGCGATGAGGGTGGTGGCCACGATGGCCAGGCTGAGCTTGGTGCCCAGGGACAGGCGGCGGACCCATTGCACGGCGCACTCCCGTTGCGGCCTTGGCCGCTGCTGGCGGTGAATCGGCGCGCTGGAGCGCTGGCCGCCAGGCTTCCGCTATGGCCGTCAGGCTTCCGCGCCGGCCGTGGCGAGCAGGTAGCCCCGCCCCCGAATGGTCTTGATGGACACGGCCTGGCCCAGCTTGCGGCGCAGGTTGCTCATGTGCACGTTGAGCACATAGTCGTCGTAATTGGAATTGCGTCCCAGGGCCTTTTCCATGAGCTCCTCGCGCTCCACCACCACGCCGGGTGTCAGGGCGAGCTGCTCCAGGATGAAGAACTCGGCGGAGGTCAGGTTCACGGACTTGCCCTCCACCCTGGCCTGCTGGGCTCCGGGCTTGAGGGAGAGCGCGCCGAATTCGAGCCTGTCCCGCACGGGGGGGCGGGCGGCCTCGGAGGAACCCTGCGCGGGCGAGCGCCGCAGCACGGCGCGGATGCGCGCCAGCAGCTCGCGCAGGGGGAAGGGCTTGGCCACGTAGTCGTCCGCGCCCATCTCCAGCCCCACCACCCGGTCCACCTCCTCACCACGCCCGGTGAGCATGATCACCGGCAGGTTGGAGTTGGAGCGGATGCGCGTGAGCACGTCGAAGCCGTTCATGTCCGGCAGCATGACGTCGAGCACCACCAGGGCAACGTCGGCATCCTTGATGCGGGAAAGCCCGGCTGCGGCGGTGTGTTCGGAGACGAGCCGGAAGCTCTCTTCCTCAAGATAAGCCCTGAGCAGCTCGCAGAGCTCGGTGTCGTCGTCGATGATCAGGATGCGTTCCATGGACATTCCTTTTGAAGTGATCATAACCGTTCGCCAATGCACTGAAAACAAAAGCAGTACAAAGAAAGATGAAGAAAGGCGAAGGGCGGTCCGCATCTTGTTCATCGTCCGGGGTGCCGGGTTGGTATCCTCCAAAAAAAAATTTCCCTCTCCATGAACGTTCGGCGATCCCCGCCCGTATATCGGGGTAAGCGCGGGCATTGTGCCCGGCGCGGAGCAAGGATGCTCACGAAACACATGGAGGTAGACTCATGTCCCTGGTAATCAACAACAACATGATGGCGAACTCGGCCGCGCGGCACCTCAACGACGCCTACAGCGCGCTCTCCTCGTCCACCGAGAAGCTCTCTTCCGGGCTTCGCATCAACTCCGCCGCCGACGACGCGGCGGGCCTGGCCGTCCGCGAACTCATGCGCGCGGACATCTCCACCCTGCAACAGGGCGTGCGCAACGCCAACGACGGCATCTCCATGATCCAGACGGCGGACGGCGCCCTCTCGGTCGTGGACGAAAAGCTCATCCGCATGAAGGAACTGGCCGAGCAGGCCGCCACCGGCACGTACACCTCGGCCCAGCGGTTGATCATCGATTCCGAGTACCAGGCCATGGCCTCGGAGATCACCCGTATCGCCAACGCGACGGACTTCAACGGCATCCACCTGCTCAACGGCAACCTGGCCGATGGCCTCACGATCCACTTCGGCACCGGCAACGACGCCGCCGAGGACAAGTACGATGTGACCATCGAGAATTGCACGGCCTCGGCGCTGGGCATCGGCAACTCCAGCGCCCTGGACGCGGGCTACACCGTCTCCACCCAGGAGCAGGCCCAGCTCGCACTCGACGCGCTGAACGCGGCCATCACCAGCAAGGACACCATCCGCGCCAACCTCGGCGCCATGCAGAACCGTCTGGAGGCCACCATCAGCAACCTGGAGATCCAGGCCGAGAACCTCCAGGCCTCCGAGTCCCGCATCTCGGACGTGGACGTGGCCACGGAGATGACCGAGTACACCGCGCAGAACATCATCACCCAGTCTGCGGTGGCCATGCTCTCCCAGGCCAACTCCCTGCCGCAGATGGCCCTGCAGCTCATCGGCTAACCCCCAACAAGAGACCTCCGGCCCGGTCCCGATGTGGGCCGACGGCCAACCCCGAGGCCCGGCTTCCAGCCGGGCCTTTTTTTCCGCCCCGCACCCGCCGGGGGCGGAACATATTTCCGAACA
>JBFWJM010000168.1:0-7198 GCA_050253205.1 Desulfovibrionaceae bacterium | reverse complement strand
ATGGTCTTGCCGGATTCGAAGACCCGCGTGATGAGGCAGCTCAGTTCGCTTTCGCTGTTGCCGCAAAAATATCCGGGGCAGGGGCGGCCCACCATGTCGCGCCCGAAGAGCCGCGCCGCGAGCTCGTTGGCCCAGAGCACGGTGCGGGACTGGTCGAAGACGATGACCATGGTGTTCATGGCTCCGAGGATGGCGGCCATGCGCTCGCGGTTGGCTTCGAGGTCGGTCTGGATGCGCTGGCGTTCGGAGATGTCCCTGGCGGCGGAGAGGATGGCCCAGTTGCCGTTGTGCAGGATGCGCCGTATGGAGACCTCCACGGGAAGGGAGGTTCCGTCCTTGCGCAGGTGGGCGCTCTCCAGGAAGGCGTAGCCCTCCTGCGAAAGCCTGCGCAGGGCGGGCTGGGCCTCGGAGAATTTGGCCGGAGGCACCAGGTCCTCCACGTCCATGTTCAGGAATTCCTCCCGGGTATAGCCCAGTCGGGTGCAGGCCTCTTCGTTGACGTCGAGAAAGCGGTGAGTCTTTTCGTCACTGAGAAAGACGGCGTCGTTGGCGTAGTTAAAGACCGCTTCCAGCGGCGCGGAGCAGGGCTGCCCGGAATGCGCGGCATCGGCCCGCAGCCGCGCAATTTCCTTTTGCGCGGCCTTGAGTTCCTCCAGGAGTTCCCTTTTTGTCCTGCTGCAGTCGGCGGCCATGGCTTTCCCCCGCCGTCGCGGCGGTTTTCACGGACTATAGCGGTATGTTGCAAGACATGACAAGCGCTAACAGAAATCCGGAGTAAATGCCCGCTTGGTACTGGGGAAAGCCGCAGAAAAGGGAAGAGCCGCCCCGTTTTCGAGGCGGCTCCTTTGTGATGCGGTTTTGGATCAGAGGATGTGCAAGGCCTTGCGCCCGCCGTCGGGTTGCCGGGCGTGCACCGGGCAGGCGATGCACGTCATGGCCTCTCCTTCCGGGGTGGGGGTTGTCGATATTGGAATCGTACATGGGTTTGCGGCGAAAACAATATCGCCGATGTTATTATGAGCGGGCGGGCCCTGGTGCGGCCTGGGACGAGCTGGCAGTGTTACAATGGCTGTCGGCGGAAACGGATGGTCCGGTGTCGTATCGTCGGCCGGGAAGGTTGCCGGCGGACATTATTGCGGCGTACCGGGCTATTGGCATGTAATTGGAATGTATCGGCGGAAGCAATGCATTATCGCCAGACGCAGAGACATCCATGCTGGCGGGATTTTCCCTGCGGATGTGCTTTTGTTTTTCCCGGCGGTACGCTAGGGTTGTTGCCAGGAAAGAGGTGGAACGGCTATGCGCAGAGAGGGGAAACAGGCCGTTGACGAGGACGATCGCATGCTGCGGGCGGAAAACGAACGCCTCAAGGAGCGGCTGGCGAATCTCCTGGCAGAGCGCGACGGAGTGCGGGGCATTCTGGAGCGGGCATCCGTGGCGTTGCTCACGTTCGATGCCGAGGGCCGCATCGTCAAGGCCAATGCCGCCTTTTGCAATCTTGTGCGCTATGCCGCCACCGAGGTGCGCGGCAGGCACCTCCTCCATTTCATCGATGAACGGCAGAACGACAGGGCCCTGGCCGACCTGGCGCGGCTGCTCGACGGCAGGCCCCTGGAGGGCGGCCGGCTGGCCCTGTGCCGCCGCGACGGCGAACCCCTGGAGGTGGACGTGGTCACGCGGGCCGTCCAGCACCCTGAAGGCCCCCGCACCCTCTGCCTCTTCCGTCCGGACGACGAACTTTCGCGCATGCGCGAGTGTGTGGACGACCTCTGCCAGCGCCAGCGCGTGCTGTACATGGAAAGCCCGCTGCCCATCCTGCTCATCGACCCCGATTCCGGCGACATGCTCGACGCCAACGGCGCGGCCCTGGAGTTCTACGGCCTGACGGAGGCGGAGATGCTCGCCTCCAAAATCTGGGAGATCAACGTGCTCGGGGAGGAGGGGGTGCGGCGGCGCATGGCCGAGACCCTGGCCAAGGGCAAGGCCACCTTCCGCTTCATCCACAAGGCCCACGGCCGCGAGCGCCGAGAGGTGGACATCCACTCCACCAAGGTGGTGCTCGGGGGCAAGGTCCGGCTCTGTTCCATAGTGCTGGACATGACCTCCCAGCGCGCGGCGGAGATGGAGCTGGCCGCCGCAGGCGAGCAGATGAACGCCCTGAACCAGCAGCTCATCGCAGCCAACCTCGAACTCCAGCGTGAGATCGAACGGCGCGAGTGCATCGAAGTGGAGCTGCGCGAGAGGGAATCCCTGCTGCGCTGCGTGTTCCGCGCAGCGCCCATCGGCATCGGCCTGGCCTTCGGCAGCCTGCTCGACTGGACCAATGCCGGGCTCCAGGAGATGCTCGGCTACGACGGCGCAAGCCTCAAGGGGCTGGACGCCCGCAAGCTCTGCGCCTCGCGGGGCGATTTCCGCCTGCTGCGGCGTGCGTACGTCAATTCCCTGCGCACCGGATATTCGGCCACGGAGGTGAGCATGCGCACCCGGGGCGGCGGCGGGGTGGACGCGCTCGTGAGCTTCGCCCCCACGGACCGCTCCGAGCTCGACGCCGCCGTGATCTTCGCGGTGGTCAACGTGAGCAAGCGAAAGCGCGTGGAAAAGGAGCTGCTCCACGCCAAGGAGCGCGCCGAGGTGGCCAGCCTGAGCAAGAGCGAGTTTCTGGCCAACATGAGCCACGAGATCCGCACACCGCTCAACGGGGTCATGGGCATGCTGCAACTGTTGGAGACCACGGACCTGAACCCCGAGCAGGGGGACTATGTTTCCACGGCGCTTGTCTCCAGCCGGGGCCTCATGACCATCCTCAACGACATCCTCGACTTCTCGTCCATCGAGGCCGGGAGGATGGAGATCAACCCCGCACCCTTCTCCATGGACCAGCTCATGGAGAGCGTGGCCAAGGTCTTTTCCTTCCAGGCGGAGGCCAAGGGCATCGGGCTGGAGTGCTTCGTGCATCCGGGCGTGCCGCCCGTGCTCCTGGGCGACAAGGGCCGCCTGCGCCAGGTGCTTTTCAACCTTGTGGGCAACTCCATCAAGTTCACGCCCGAGGGTGGCGTGAGCGTGGAGGCGTACCCCCTGCCCGGCCCGGGAGGGGAGCCGTGGGTGCTCTTCGCCGTGGTCGATACGGGCATCGGCATCGCACCGGAGAACCAGGAGAAGGTCTTCCAGGCGTTCACCCAGGTGGACGGCTCCTACACCCGCCACTTCCAGGGCACGGGCCTGGGGCTTGGCATTGTTCGGCGGTTGGTGGAGCTCATGGGCGGGTTCGTGCGGCTGGAGAGCGAGATGGGCGAAGGCACGAGCATGTATTTCTGCCTGCCGCTCGGGGGCGAGGCCGTGGCCGAGGAGGAGCCGGGGTATCCCTCCGTGGATGCGGTGGAGTCCGCCCGGGGGGCCCGCGTGCTCGTGGTGGAGGACAACCGCCCCAACATGATCATGACCCGCAGCCTGCTGGAGAAGCTCGGCTTCAAGGTGACCTGCGCGGACAACGGCGCCCAGGCCCTGCGCATCCTTGCCGTAACCCAGGTGCCGTTCGACTGCCTGCTCATGGACGTGCAGATGCCGAGCATGGACGGCCTGGAGGCCACGAGGCGCATCCGCGCCGGGGCCGGGGGCATCTCCGGGGACGACGTGCCCATCGTGGCCCTTACGGCCCACGCCATGGAGGGCGACCGGGAGGTAGTGCTCAAGGCGGGCATGGACGACTACCTCCCAAAGCCGGTGGACATGGTCGAACTGGGCGGCAAGCTCGCAACCCTGCTGGCCGGGCGTGGCACGGCGGGCGGCATTTCCTGACATTCTCAGACGGGGGATATGGGAGCGCTGCCGTGCGGCTGCCGTCTCCCTTCACCTGGAAACGGAACCATCCATGGCGAAGAGCAACATCCTCCTGAAATCAGGCACCAACGAGCTTGAAATCGTCGAATTCTACATGGACGAGACCGCGCCGGGCGCTCCGGCCAATGCATCGGCCGGCGGGCGCAACTATTACGGCATCAACGTGGCCAAGGTGCTGGAGATCATCCGCAGCCCCCAGCTCACGGACCTGCCGGAGGCGGCCTCCCCGGCTGTGCTCGGAGCCTTCAACCTGCGCGAACGCATCATCCCCCTGGTGGACCTCGGCGTCTGGCTGCGCAGGCCCCCCGTGGACGGCGCGGGCCGCAAGGTCATCGTCACCGAATTCAACAAGATCACCACCGCGTTCGCCGTCTCCGGGGTCACGCGCATCCACCGCATCAGCTGGGAGGACGTGGAGGCCCCCTCGCCGTATGTGGCCGCCCTGGCGGGCAACTCCATCACCGGTGTGGTGCGCCTGGAAAACCGCATCATCTACATCCTCGACATGGAGAAGATCGTGGCCGACCTGAACCCCGAGCCCATGGAAATCGAGGCGACGGAGCCCCGGCGCAAGGAGCTCATCCGGGGCCGCAATCTCACGGCCCTGCTCTGCGACGACTCCTCCATGGCGCGCAACACCATGAAGACCCTGCTGGAGGAGGCGGGCTTCAAGGTGGCGGCCTTCACCAACGGGCGCGAGGCCTGGGACCAGCTCCAGCTCTGGCGGGTGCGGGCCCGGGAGCAGGGCGACCCGATCCGGGATTTCGTGGACGTGGTGGTCTCGGACATCGAGATGCCCGTCATGGACGGCCACAACCTGACCCTGCGCATCAAGGAGGACCACGCGTTGCGCGAACTGCCCGTGGTGCTCTGCTCCTCCATCATCACCGAGGCCCTGCGCCACAAGGGCGAGAGCGTGGGCGCGGACGCCCAGGTCTCCAAGGTGGACATGAACCAGCTGGTGGGAACCATTCTCGGCATTTTGGGCATGGACGCCGTCCTGGGCATGGACGGCATCATGGACATGGACGCCGGGCGCTGAGCTCCTGCCCTGGCCGCCCGCATTTTCCAAAACGGAAAAGGCCCGTCCGGATGTCCGGACGGGTCTTTTCCGTTCTGGCTTTTTTCCGCTTCAGATGGAAGCGATGAAACTTGAAGGATAGTACCTGCGCAGCTCGTCCAGGGCGCGGGCGGCCTTGTCCTTGGTGGCGTAGGGCCCGGCCTTGACCACGTAGAGCGTGCCCGAGGAGCGCAGGCGCGTTTCCATGGCCGCGCCGGAGACGCCGCTTCGGCGCAGGTCGGAGTGCACCTGCTCGGCGTTGGCCCGCAGGGAGAAGGCCCCCACCTGCACGTAGTACGCCCCCGCTCTGGCCATGGTGGTGGGCGTGCTGGTCTTGCTGGCAGTCGCTGAAGCCGTCTTCGTGGTGCTTGCCGGGGCCGTGGTGGTCGTTCGGGGAGCCTCGGCCACCAGCGCGCCGCTGGTGCCCACGGCCGTGACGTTCACCCGGGTCAGGCCCTGGTCCGCGAAGCCGAGCCGCCGCGCCGCGCCGTAGGAGAGGTCGATGAGCCTGCCGGAGATGAACGGCCCCCGGTCGTTGACGAGCACGTCGAGGGACTGGCGGTTCTCCAGGTTCGTCACGCGGACCACGGTGCCCAGGGGCAGGGTCTTGTGCGCGGCGCTCATGGCGTACATGTTGTAGATGGAGCCGGAAGCCGTCTGCATGCCGTGGTTTTCCGAGCCGTACCAGGAGGCCACGCCGTTCTCGGAGTAGCCGTGGGCGGACTTCATGGGATAGTAGCGCACGCCGCGCACGGTGTAGGGGGCGGTCTTGGCGCCGTAGGGGCCCATGACGGCCTCGGGCTCGCCTTGGGAGGAGGGCAGGGAGGCCGTGGGGCGGCCGGTGTTCGAGCCCGGCAGCGACTGCTTGCCCATGATGTCCATGACGGCTCCGCAGCCGGTGAGGGGCAGGGTCAGGAGCAGGGCGATGATGACGGCGTATCGGTTCATGATTCCTCCGAAAGGCGTGGGAGTCGAATTTTTGGCGCTGTGCGCCGTTTGGGTGAAGTCTTGGCAATACCCGTGCCAAGGCCCATCTCGCTCCTTGCCTCCCGATTCGAAAAGGCGTATAGCCCGCTCACTTCCAGGGACGGGGCCCTCCCGGCCCGCATCCCACACCGAAACACAACAGAGAACACGAGCATGCAACAGACTGCTAATTTGCGCAACGTCGCCATCATCGCCCACGTCGACCACGGCAAGACCACCCTGGTGGACGGCCTCTTCCGCCAGGCCGGGCTCTTCCGCGAGAACCAGGAAGTGGCCAACCGGATCATGGACAACATGGACCTGGAGCGGGAGCGCGGCATCACCATCGCCGCCAAGAACTGCTCGGTCATGCGCGGCGAGATCAAGATCAACATCATCGACACCCCCGGCCACGCCGACTTCGGCGGCGAGGTGGAGCGCTCCCTCTCCATGGCCGACGGGGCCATCCTGCTGGTGGACGCCGCCGAGGGCCCCCTGCCGCAGACGCGCTTCGTCCTGGGCAAGGCCCTGGGGCGCGGCCTGCCCATCATCGTGGTCATCAACAAGATCGACCGCTCGGACGCCCGCCCCGGCGAGGTGCTCGACGAAATCTACGACCTCTTCATCGACCTTGACGCCAGCGAGGAGCAGCTGGAATTCCCCCTGCTCTACGCCATCGGCCGCGACGGCGTGGCCTCCCGCGAGCTTGAGACCCCCGGCGAGAACCTGGACCCCATCTTCGACGCCATCATCAACCAGCTGCCCGCGCCCAAGGCCGACCCCGACGGGCCGTTCAAGATGCTCGTGGCGGACCTCAGCTACTCCGACTACCTCGGCCGCCTGGCCGTGGGGCGCGTGGCCTCCGGCCGCGTGAAGGAGAGCGACCAGCTTGTGCGCATCGGCGAGAACGGCGAGCCCGCCGCCCTGCGCGTCACCCGCCTCCAGGGCTACGAGGGCCCGCGCCTGGCACCCACGGATTCCGCCGTGGCGGGCGACATCGTGGTCCTCTCCGGCATCGAGCGCGTGAAGATCGGCGACACCATCTGCACCACCGAGGACACCACGCCCCTGCCGCGCATCCGCGTGGACGAGCCCACCGTGTCCATGAAGTTCTCCATCAACACCTCGCCCCTGGCGGGCACCGAGGGCACCATCGTGCAGTCCGCCAAGATTCGCGAGCGCCTCCAGCGCGAGACGCTCACCAACGTGGCCATGCGCGTGGAGGACACCGACGAAAAGGACTCCTTCCTGGTGAAGGGGCGCGGCGAGTTCCAAATGGCCATCCTGGTGGAGCAGATGCGCCGCGAGGGCTTCGAGCTCACCGTGGGCCGCCCG
>JBFWJM010000167.1:0-7207 GCA_050253205.1 Desulfovibrionaceae bacterium | reverse complement strand
GGCCAGCACCGCCTCCTGCCCGCCCTGGTCCACGGGCTGGGCGGCTCGGTGGCCGAGGCGCCCACCAGCGCTCCGCCGCGCTTCGCGGGCAAGAGCCACTACGGCATCGGCCGCTCCGTGGACGTGCTCTTCGACATCATCCTGCTCTGGTTCCAGAACTCCTTCAAGCAGCGGCCCGTCTACCTCTTCGGCCGCATCGCCCTGTTCCTGTTCCTGGCCGCCAGCGTGATCATGGCCTGGCTGCTCTACGGCAAGATCTTTTACGGCGAGCACATGGGCACCCGGCCGCCGTTCCTGGGCGCGGTGCTCTTCTACCTCGCCTCCCTGGGCTTCATGTCCACGGGCTTCATCCTGGAAGTGCTCTCCAACGTCCTGGCCGCCCAGACCGACGTCAAGCCCTACCAGGTGCGCGAGATCGTCCGCAAACAGCGCGATCCCGCCGAGGAGGCCACCGACTAACCCCCTTCGGCCCCCTTCGGCCCCCTTCGGGGGGTTATAAAAAGGCAAAAGAGAGTTTTCACGAGTCACAAGGCACCGGGGAAGAACCAACAAGGAGGTCACATTGGCGAAGAAACCCAACTATTCCTACGAAAAACGTCAGAAGGAACTGGCCAAGGCCAAGAAGAAGGCCGAAAAGCTGCGCCAGAAGCAGGAACGCAAGGACTCACGGCCCGACGACGACTCCTCCACGCAGGACGAGCCGGAAACCGCTCCAGCCATCTCGCCCGACGCCGACGCTTAAGTCCGGGGCCTTCGGCCCGTTTCGGAAAGCCGGAAGAGGAACGCCTCTTCGTCTTTCTCAAAACCGGCGAAGCCGGGGGCCTTCGGCTCGTTTCAGAAAGACGAAAGGCGCCGTACCACCGCGACCTTTGAGGTTGCGCCTCGGTTCAACGAGGCGCTGTCCTTCTGCGGCCTGAAACCCACCCCGTTCCAGCGAAAGCCGAGGCCCTTCGGCCCGTTTCAAAAAGCCGAAAGAGGAACGCCCCTTCGTCGTTCTGGAAACCGACGAAGTCGGGGGCCTTCGGCCCGTTTCGGAAATACGGAACGATGGGATCCTCTTAGCCTTTCCGTAGACCGGCGAAGCCGGCCTTTCTAAGGACCGGCGAAGCCGGAGGCGAAGTCGGAGGTGGTGGTCCGGCCGGGCATGACCGAGACGTCGTGCCTGGTCACGCTCTTCTTGGTCGGCAGGTCGATGATCTTCACGTCGTAGACCCCGGGCAGGACCGGGAAGGCCTTGGGGGTCTCGGCTCCGCTCATGCCCGTGGCCAGGGGTTCCTTTTCTCCCGGGGAATAGATCTCCACCAGGACGTTGCCGGGCATTCCATTGACCAGCGCGCGCACGCTGATCCAGCCCTCGTCGAAGGACACGGGCACGGTGGTCACGACACCAGCGCGGGCGGCGATGCTGGGGAGCACGGAAGGGGGTCTGCGGGGGTTTTCGGGGTCCGAGGCGCGGATGGAATAGATGCCGGGCGAAACGAGGAACGGAGCTGGCGGGGAGCCGCTCTGTCCCTGGATCAGGATGCCGGAGCCGCCCTCGGCGGCGATCTCCACCCGGGCGTCGATGGGCTTGCCGTTCTTGATCGCGGCCACGCGGATTTCCGCCCCGCCGAAGGCGGCCTCGCGCACGGCGATGCGCTCGTTGGTCACGGCCACGTCCTTGAACACCGAACGGATGCGGCCGGAAGCCGTGGGATCGCTGACCGTGAGCTCGTAGCGGCCCAGGGGCAACGATATCCCGCCCAGTCCCGAAGGCCCGGTGCGGAAGGTGGCCAGGGGTGGAGTTCCAGCGGTTCCGGCCGACGCGGGCCGGACCTCCACCAGGGCGTCGAAGGGCGCGCCCAGGCGGGTGGCGCGCACGAGCAGGTTCTCGACCCGGAAGGCCCGGCGCAGGGCCCGGGCCAAATCCGCGCCGTCGGCCGCGCTCTCGTAGGTGCCGCCGGAGAGCCCGGCCATGTTGTCCAGCACGGCGGCCTGGTTGGACGTGACCTGATAGCCCACGATGCGCAGGGTGAAGGGCAGGCCCAGGGCCTTGAGCAGGGAGACCACCGGGCCGGGATCCTCGCCGCAGGTGTCCAGACCCGTGCTCAGGAACACGGCGGTGACGGGCGTGCGCACGGCCAGGATGCGTTTGGTGGCGGCCTCCAGGTCCAGGGTCGGCGCCGGCTTGCCGTCCGGCCTGGCCAGGGAGGACACGGCGCGCATGAAGTCGAGCTTGTTCAGGGGGCCCAGGGGCACCAGTTCGCGCACCGGCAGACAGGCCACCTGACTGGGCTGGGGATAGAGGTAGAGCGCGGCCTGGGCGTTTTCCGGCAGGTCGCGGACAACGGCGTTGAGCACGGGCTTGGCGGCCTCCAGCCGAGCGTATCCGGCCGTGGCGTCCAGGATCACGACGAAGGCCGACTGGGCCGCGCCGGGCCGCGCCGGAGCCGCTTGCGGCGGCTGGGCCGGGTCGGGCTGGGCCGCGCGGGCCGGAATCGCGGCGCAGAACAAGAGCAGCAGACAGAGGCAAACTGAGGCCGGACGCATGGAACCTCCTCGGGCCGCACGGCCCCGGGCGTGATTCTGCCCCAGCCGCCGGGCCCTGTCCAGACGCCTTGCCCCCGGCTCGCGCCGATGCTACCTTCAGCAAATGACCGCAATCATCCACAACTCCGGCCAGACCCTCTGCCACGACCGCCACGGCCGTCCCCTGCCCTGCCGGGGATCGGGGCAGGACGGGGAGTTCCGGCCCGGCCGTCCCTGGCCCGCGCCGCGCTTCGAACTTTCGGCCGACGGAGCCGTGGCCCTGGACCGGCTCACGGGCCTGCACTGGTCCGCCGACGCCGACCCCGCCGGGTTCCCGCTCAGCCGGGCCGAGGCCGGGAACCTCGCCGCGGAATGGCGCGCGGAGGCCCGCCACGGCTTCGACGACTGGCGATTGCCCGACCGCCGGGAACTGCTGAGCCTGGTGGACTTCGGCTCGGCCACGCCCAGCCTGCCCCCGAGCCATCCCTTCCGCAACGCGGTCCCCAACTGGTACTGGAGCGCCACCGAGGCCGCCATCCAACCCGGCTACTTCTGGTACGTGCAGTTCCTCGGCGGCCGGATGTTCTTCGGCCGGGCCGATGAATATCATCTGGTCTGGCCCGTGCGCGGGCGGAGCGAGTCGCTGCCCAACCCTGGGCCCGTCGCCGGAACCGGGCGGGCCTGGCCCGAGCCGCGCTTCGAGGTCTTGCCCGGCGGCGAGGCCGTGCTCGACCGGCTCACGAATCTCGTCTGGGCCCGCGACGCGGACCCGCGCGGCGCGCTGCCCTGGCCCCTGGCCCTGGCCCTGCCCCACGCGGCCAATGAGCGGGTACTGGCCGGGCGGGTGAACTGGCGGCTGCCCACGATCCTGGAGCTGGAATCCCTGGTGGACGCCACGCGCCACACCCCGGCGCTGCCCGCCGCCCATCCCTTCGTCAACGTGCGCGACACCTACTGGTCGGCCACCAACAGCGCCCTGGACCCGTCCTGGGCCATGTGCCTGTATCTGCACAAGGGCGGCATCGGCGTGGGCCACAAGCCCACGGCCGGTTTCCATGCCTGGGTCGTCAGCGGGAAGTAGGGAGCCCAGAGGCTCCGCGCCCCCGGCTTGATGGAGATTGCGTGAAGATAGGCCGGGACCGGCCTTCGCGCTCCAACCGAGCGCCGGCTCCGCAGAAACCAGGAGGCGGGGACATGACCCTGAAGGAAATTCATGAACGCATCCGGGAGATCGGCTGCCTGACGTTCACCACTCTGGACGGCGGAACCCCGCACAGCCGGATCGCCCACGTCTGCGGCTGCGATGAGCGGGGGCTTTATTTCCTGAACATGAGCGTCAAGCCGTTCTACCGGCAGTTGAAGGCGAACGGGAAAGTCGCCCTCTGCGGCATTTTCCCCTCCGGCCGCCCCACCGGAAAGAACCCCGTGGGGCAACCCGCGTTCGAACCCGGCTACACGTTGCGGATCACGGGCGAGGCCGAGGAGGTTCCCCTGGCCGAGATCGAGGCCGGGGCCGCCGCTGGCGATGCGACCTTCCGCTACGTCCTGGAGGACCACGCCCGCTACCCGGACATCCGCCTGTTCCGCCTGCACCGGGGCAAGGGGGAAATCTACGACTACGACTTCGAGATGGAGCGCCGGGACCACAAGCTGCTGCGAACCCGCTTCTCCTTCGGCGGCGAGACGCACGAGGAGCCGGGCTGCCGGATCACCGACGCCTGCGTCGCCTGCGGGGCCTGCGCGGAGGTCTGCACCTTCAAGGCCGTGGTGCCGGGCGAACCCTACCGCATCGATGGCTCGCGCTGCGACGAGTGCGGAAGCTGCATCCTGGCCTGCCCCGAGGACGCCATTGAGCCGCCCAGGACGATCTAGGGCCTAGACGATGGCCTGGTTGACCCACTGCCGCAGGGTGGGCGGCCGGGGCGTGCCGGGCATGGGCACCCATTCGCACTGGGCGGTGAGTTCCACGCCCCCCTGGATGACGTTCACCGGCCGGTCGGCGGAGACGACCACCACGATGACCCCGTGGTGGCGGGCCGAAAAGCGGATTGCGGAGTTGAAGCGCGCGCCCCGGGCGCGGTTCTCGCCGGGCGTGGCCAGACCGTCCATGAGGCAGGCGAAACCGTGCAGATGCAGATCGCGGGCCACGTGCAGGGCCCCGTCCACGCGCGAGAGCCCGACGGCCACCTCCAGCGCCCCTTCCCGCCGCAGATCCAGAGGCGCCTCCAGCTTCTGTCCGGCCAGATCCAGGGGGTCGAGACCCAGGTCCACCACCACCGAGCAGCCGTGACGCTGATCCCGGGCATCGTTGACGATGCGGGTCACGGCCTGGAACAGGTCGTGGCGGTCGGTGGGGCTCAGGTCCACCTCCAGCAGGGCCTCCTCCAGGTGCACGAGCAGGGGCTGGCGATTGGAGGAATGGAAGTCGCCGTCCGAGAAGCTGCATACGGGATCCTGGTCGAGATACAGGAAGCCGTGGCCGCCCCGGAAGTCGGCCAGCACGGTCGCCGGAGGCAGCGCACCCCGGGCCACGCCCACGATGGTTCCGCCGTCCGAGGCCAGGAAACGGTCGTCGCTCTCCACGGCCTGCAGCAGCTTGCGGACGTGCTTGTGGTTGCTCAGCGCGGGCCGCTCCAATTCGGGAAAGCGCAGAAGAAAGTCCAGGCGGTGCAGGTAAGCGGGCTCCACGAAGGCGATCACGCCCCGGGCCCAGGCCCCTTCCTCGCGGGTCTTGGACACGCCGAGCACGGCGTCCAGGAGCGGATAGATGCGCAGGTTGGTGTCCATGCCCAGGATCAGGCCGCGCTCGTCCACCAGGAAGTCGCGGACCGCATGGCAGGCCAGATCCTGGAGCAGGAACTCGGCGGCGTCCAGGTTGAGGACGTTCTTGTACTCGCAGTTCTGGGAGAAGAGGTTCACCGCGTATTCCAGCCAGCGGGTGGTGGGCCCGACGGAGCAGAGATCCGGGTGGTGCTCGGTGAACCACATCTGGTAGGTCATGGCGCGGGAGCGGCCGCCGAAACCGATGAGGCCGGAGAGGGTCAACTCGTGATCCTCCTCGGGCCGCAGGCAGTGAACCAGGGAGTCGCTGGGCCGCGGCCCGCGCCAGCCGTCGTCGTCCAGGTAGACCTCGGTGAGCCGTGGCTCGTGGCCGCGCAGAAGGTTCTGGGGATCGTAGATGCGCGGGGGATCGTCCGGAGCCGGGCAATAGATCACGGCCGCTCGGCTGGGCCGGGAAAAATGCGAGAGCCCGAACCGCAGTCCGTCCAGGATGTGGTGTACGCAGACGCTTTCGAACTCCCGTACCGGCATGCCCTTCTCCCGCGTCGCGATGACGGCTATCGTGGGCGATGTTGACCCAAAAGCCCACCGCTGTCCAGGGGGTTGCGATTCCTGGCCTTTTATCCCGGCTTCCTTGACACGCCGGGACGCCGTGCTAGAGAGGGAACAGCGGAAAACGACCGGCGGACGACGCCGCGCGGGGTGCGCATGGAACAGGACAGGCCCGGCAAGGCCGACATCGACTGCATCGTCTACGACTTCGACGGGGTGATGACCGACAACCGGGTGCTCGTGTCCCAGGACGGGACCGAGGCCGTGTTCTGCAACCGGGCCGACGGCCTGGGCGTGGGCCTCATCCGCGCGCTCGGCATTCCGCAGATGATCCTCTCCACCGAAGCCAATCCGGTGGTCGCGGCCCGGGCCGCCAAGCTGCGCATTCCGGCCGTGCAGGACTGCGCGGACAAGGGCGCGGCCCTGGCCCGGCTTCTGGACGCGCGCGGTCTGGACCCCCGGCGGGTGCTCTTCGTGGGCAACGACGTGAACGATCTGCCCGCGTTGCGGCTGGTGGGCTGGCCGGTGGCCCCGGCCGACGCCCATCCCTCGGCGCTGGCTGCGGCCCGGCTGGTGACCCGGGCCCGGGGCGGCCAGGGCGTGATCCGGGAACTGGCCGACATCCTCTCCGGCGACGCGGACTCAGAAGCCTGAGGCCGGAGTCCCGGCCGCCGCGTCCCCGAGCGGCTCGTCCTCGGGCACCACGTCCAGGAGCACGAGCACGTCCTCGGCCAAGTCGGCCCGCAGATTGCCGCAAAGCGCGGCCAGCAGCCGCATCAGCTCTCTCCGGTCCCCTTCGGGAAAATCCCGGAAGGCCGTCTGCTCCATGTCCTTGAGCGCCAGATCCAGGCCGTCCAGGAGCCCTCGCGCGCGGGAACTCAGGCGCAGAAGCGTCCGCCGCCGGTCGGCCGGATCGGCGGCGCGCCGGACGAGGCCGTCGCGGACCATGCGCTTGAGGGTGTTGGCCATGGTGGGCTGCTCCACGCCCACCAGAACGCAGAGTTCGGCCTGGGTCAGGCCGTCGCGCCCGCGCAGGCGGCGCAGCACCGGCGCCTGGCCCGGGGCCAGGCCCAGATCCGCGAGACGGGCGGCCAGGGACTGGGCCCAGAGCCGTCCGGCAAGGCCGAGCAGTTCGCCGGGATTCTCTTCGATTTCATTGGACATCGCCGCCTCCGGGGTTGCAGAGCGGGCTATGTACCTTTTTTGCCGCCGGGAGTTCCGCCTGTCAAGCCGGAAAGTCACGGCCTTTTTTTGACCGCTCCCTAAACCCCGGGAGATGTTCCGCCGAAAAGAGTGCAGGCCCGGCGGAAGCCGGGAGCCGTCTCCAGCCCGGGCAGGGCCGGGAGGGGCTCGAACCCCGGAGGTT
>JBFWJM010000166.1:0-7272 GCA_050253205.1 Desulfovibrionaceae bacterium | reverse complement strand
TCGTAGAGCTCTCTCGGCGGCGCGTACTGCACCAGCTCGCCGTCCAGCATGAGCCCCACCCTGTCGCTCATGACGAAGGCCTCCTCCAGGTCGTGGGTCACGGCCAGGGTAGTGACGCCGAACTCGCGTTGCGTCCCGCGCAGAAATTCAGCGGTGGAGAGCTTGAGCGTGGGGTCGAGGTTGGCGAAGGGCTCGTCCAGCAGCAGGAGCATGGGGTCCACCACCATGGCCCGGGCCAGGGCCACGCGCTGTCGCTGCCCGGCGGAGAGCTGCTCGGGGTAGCGCTCGGCCTTGTCCGCCAGTTGGAAGTAGTCCAGAAGCTCCATGACCCTACGCCGGGTCTCGGGCTTTGGCCTGCGCCGGGCGTCCAGGCCGAAGGCCGCGTTCTGCAGCACTGTCATGTTCGGAAACAGCAGGAAATCCTGGAATACGAGGATCACCGGATGGAGCCTGGACGGCTCCACGGCAAAGCGCACGCAGCCGTCGTCCGGCTCGTCCAGCCCGGCGATGATCTTCAGCAGCGTGGTCTTGCCCACGCCTGAGGGGCCGATGACGGAGCTTATCTCCCCGCGCTCCATGGCGAAGGAAATCCCGCGCAGCACGCGCTCGCCCCCGAATTCCCGGCTGACGCCCTCTATCCCAAGAAACATTCGATCTCGTCCAGGTAGCGGCGGATGCGCCCGAAGGTCACCTCGTTGGTGAGGGCGCGGTCCTGGCGGGTGTATTCGTAGTAGGCCATGTGGCACCAGGAGAGCGCCCGCAGGAGGATGGTCCGCTCCAGCAGCGCCGTGCGCCGCGAGAGGGTCTCCAGGTCGAGCTCCAACCCGGCGGCCTCTCGGTATGCACCGAGAAAGCGCAGGCGCTCCTCGGGCGTGATGCGGTGGTCCGTCTTCCAGAGGGTGGTGGTGGGCACGAGGAAGTGGCCCAGGTCCTGGTAGCGGCAGGAGACCACGGCCTTCTCCCAGTCCACCAGCCAGCCCCGCTGCCTGCCGGAAGCCTCGTCCACGATGAAGTTGCCGGAGTTGACCTCCGTGTTCACGATGCACGCCGCCTCGCCGTCGAACTCGTCCGCATGGGCCAGGTGCAGGTCCACGATCTCGTCGTAGTAGCGGTGCAGCCTGTCGCGCTCGTCCGTGAGCGGATGGTCCGCAAAGCGCATGAACAGCCCGTAGGACTCCTGGGCGATGTCGAACATGGGCTCCGCCTGGGTGAGCAGCTCGCCGGAGACTGGCCGGGTGTGCACGGCCGCGAAGATGCGCGCGGCAAGTTCCAGGTCGAGGGCATAGTCCAACGGCACGCCCGGCAGGTAGTCCATGAGCAGCACCGGGCCAAGTCCTGGCGCTGCCTTGAGCACCCGCCGGGGCGTGGGCGTCACGCCCGAATCGCGCAGGGCCTCCAGCACGGCGAACTCGTAGCCGATCTGCGCGGTGCCCAGCCCGAGCTGGGAGTCATGGTTGATGCGCAGCACGAACCGGCCGTCGCGGGCGTTCACCAGGTAGTTCTCGTTATACTCCCCGGCCGCCAGGAAGGAGACGTCCTCCGGCGCGGCCACGTCCGCCCAGCCCGAGCCGCGCAAGAAATCAAACACTTGCTCGATTTTGTTCATGGTCGTGGTTGTGCCACAACCCCGCCACAAGGACAATCGCCCGCGCATCGAACGTTCGGATGCGACAAGGCCGCCGCTCCTCTTGCCTTCTATGCCCGCATGCTTATCTTTCTGGAAGCGAGGTACGCCAATGACCGAAACCCTGACCACAACCGACGAAACCCGCGAGATCGGCCTCGACCTGGGCCGCTGCCACGGCTGCATGGGCTGCGTGGAGCTCGCCCCGGAGCTGTTCGAGTGGGACGACGACAACGACCAGCCCCGCCTGCGCAAGGGCCGGGCCACCGAAGAGGAGGTCCGGGAGGTCATGGCCTGCTGCCCCAAGGACTGCATCTTCCTCGCGGATTAGGCCCCGCCCCCGGGGCATGACATACCGACTGCCCCGGCCACGCGCCGGGACGCCGACGCACCAACCGCCGCCCGTGGTTCCATGAGGACCACGGGCGGTTTTCGTTCGTCGTGGCCGGACTGCGCACCGACCCCGCACCATCATCCCCGCCAGCCGATCCTCCGCAATCCCCGCGCCACGCCCAGCGCGCGCGTCGATGCCCGCTGGTGCTCCGCAGGCCAGGGGCTCCCGCCCCTGGACCCCTTTCAAGGTGTTGCCTGGCAAGGGAACAGGCTGACCGCCCCGCAAGGTTGCGCGGTGCTGTAGGAAAGGACGAAATTTACACCAGCGCGGCGTCGAGCCGTTCACCTGCCCTCCCCGCGCGTGCAACGATTGACGCCCGCCCCGCCTGGCTGCTCCGGGCTTGCTCCCCCTGTGCCAGTGCGGCCAATTCCGCGAAGCGAAGTATCGACACATGCATAAGCAGCGGCGTGTGTCATGACTGCATCCAGGACCGGGCCACCGTGCCTTTCAGGCGGGCGAGAGGGGGGCGGATGGCAGGCGCGAGGCGCACGCAGCGACGCAGCGTATCGAGACATACGTGAGGAGCGGCGTGCGCCGAAGCAACGCCCCAGACGCCCCCCTATCGCCCGCCTGAAACGGGGCCCTTGCACTCGGCCCCGCAGCAGGCATTCACGAGAAATCCGCAATAGGCATGGAAAATCCGTGTGAGCTTGGCGCGCTCTTCGGCATTTGGCGGGGCGGTCTCGTGGTTCGTGGCGAGGCGGAGCAGGTTCTCCCAGCGCGGGATGGCCTGCATGCCCGAGGCCAGCACCTCGCCCCGGGTGTTGAGCAGCGAGGCGTCCATGGTGTCCGTGGCGAGCGCCAGCGGCGCGGGCCCGGGCAGGAGAAGACGGGCGGCGATGGTTGTCTCCCGCTCGAAGCTGCCCACCTTGCCGGAGCAGAAGATGACCACGAGCAAGGGCTTGCCGTCGCCTCCGTCCACCACGAGGTCCAGCGCGCGGGAGTGGTGTTCGCCGTCGATGTCGTATTCGAGGGCCACCTTGGAGCGGAGGTTCGCCTTGGGGTAGCCGAGTTCCTCCACGAGCAGCCGCGCCAGCGCCTGGCGGAACTCCTCGTAGGTGGTCTCCTCGATTTCCTCGCCTGTGATATAGTCGCGCAGCGTGCCGCCAAGACTGACTTCGTGCATGGGTTACCTCCAGTCCAAAGGATAAGACACATTCGGCGAAAGGCAAAGCGGGCCTTGCCAATGCTCCCCGCTTCGGCGGGATTCGCATGGAGGATATGCACCAGGAGACGACTGCCTGGCCCAAGCCCAGGATGCGAACGCAGGCCGGGCAACGTCAGTGGCGATTCGTAGGAGGAGAGCCGCCGGGCGCTCGCCGACACAGGGCGCGGGATTCCCTGGCTGTCCGTGTGCTTCCATCCGAAGCCGCTCTGTGCCGCATCAGCGCACGCAATCAGCAGCCGCCCCGCGCGGGCTGGAGATCGCGCATGTCGGCTGTTTCCGTATGGTGAAAGTCCCCCCACGTTTGCAGTCGTGCGTTGTCCCGCGTGAAGCACCACGGACTCGCCATATCGCGCCATGGTTTGGCTTTCCCTCTGTTGGCTCCCTGCTTCTGCGGGGTCATGGGCCAATAAAAAAGGGGAGCCTCTGAAGAGGCTCCCCCGAGGGTGCTTTGGTTGGCCGGAGGACGGCTAGGGCATGAGCCCCCTGCCCGCCTGGAGGGCCAGCTCGAAGACAGGCTGCGGCATGATGCCCATGACCACCACGATGGCGGCCAGCAGCCCCGCACCGGCCACGGAGTAGACCGAGGTGTCGGGCAGCGGGGTGTCTTCCTTGGCCTCGTGGGTGTAGGCGTGGCGCACCAGCGACAGGTAGTAGAAGATGGCGATGGCGCTGTTGGCCGCAAGCACGATGACCAGCCAGTTGTAGCCGTTGTTCCAGGCGGCGGTCATGAGGAAGAGCTTGCCCATGAAGCCCATGAGCGGCGGCAGGCCCACCAGGGCGAAGGCCGCGACGCCCAGCGAGAAGGCCAGGGCGGGCGAGCGCTTGTACAGGCCGTCCAGGTCGTCGAGCTGGATGTTGCGCCCATCGGACGCCACCCGGCAGACCACCCAGAAGGCCAGCAGGTTCATGAGTACGTAGGCCACGGAGTAGAACGCGGCGGCGGAGATGCCCTGCGCCGTGCCGGAAACCAGGCCCACCATGATGTAGCCCGCGTGGGCCACGGAGGAGAAGCCGAGGATGCGCTTCACGTCGCGCTGGACCAGGGCCGAGAGGTTGCCGAAGGTCATGGAGATGGCGCCGAGCACGGCCAGCACGGTGGTGATCTCCAGCCCGGGCTGGAGGAAGGCCGCCATGCGGATGAGCACGACCACCGCGCCGACCTTGGGCAGGGTGGCCACGTAGGCTGCGGTCTCGTTGCTCGTTCCCTGGTACACGTCCGGGCACCAGAAGTGGAACGGGAACAGCGCCAGCTTGTAGAACATGCCGGAGAGGAAGAGCGTGAGGCCCACGACGCCCATGGGGCTGCCTGCGAAGGACCAGCTCTTGCCGACGAGGTCCACCACGTAGGTGGAGTGCTGCGCGGCCAGGATGTACGAGAGCCCGAACAGCGAGATGGCCGTGGCCACTGCGCCGAAGAGGATGTACTTGATGCCCGCTTCGGCGGCGCGCTTGTCCTTGCTGCGCAGCGGAATGATGGCGTAGAGGCTGTAGGAGCTGATCTCCAGCGCCATGTAGATGGTGATGAGCTCGACTGCGGAGGTCAGGATCATGAGCCCCCAGGCCGAGAGCGCCAGGAACATGAAGTAGTCCGCGCGCTGGCCTTCCTCAAGGGTGGGCTGGCGCGTGGCGTTCAGCGTGCAGACGAAGAACCCGAAGGCGATGATCACCTTGAGGAACTGGGACATGGCGTCGACCTTGTACACGCCGTAGAACATGAGCTGGGGCTCGGTCCAGAAGGCGGGTACGGTGACGAAGATGCCGAGCCCGGCGAAGAAGGGAATCCACTTCTCCACGGGCGGCTGCCAATCCCTGCTGCCCAGGCTCCAGACAAACAGAGCCGAGATGAGCAGGAGCATGTACAGCTCCGGAGCGATTGCGACAAGATTGAGATTCACGTCCAAAGCTCCCTATTGTTTGGCGGTTTCCGCTCCGAACAGGTCGGACGCGGCCATTTCCAGGAAGTTCTCGTTCTCCACCTGCTCGATCTTGGCGCGCTTGTGGAAGTCGTCGATGAGCTTTTCGATGGAGGGGTCGATGGCCTTGAAGAACACCGTGGGTGCCAGGCCGATGTAGAACACGAAGATGGCGGGCACGGTGAGGTAGATCCACTCGCGCGAGCCGAGGTCGGACCAGTTCTTGGCGCTGGAGGGCTTGCCCCAGGCCATCTTCAGGCTCACGCGGAACATGTACGCGGCGGCGAGCAGCGCGCCGGGCACCAGCGTGGCACCGATCCAGGGGTTGACCTCGAAGGCCGCCACGAAGACGAGCATCTCGCCCACGAACCCGTTGGTTCCCGGGAAGCCGAAGCTCGCCAGGGCCATCATGCCCCAGAAGAACATGAATCCGGGCATGTACTTGCCCAGTCCCTGGTTCTTGGAGACCTCGCGGCTGTGGCTGCGCTCGTACACCGCGCCGATCATCATGAACAGCGCGCCGGTGACGATGCCGTGGTTGAGCATCTGGAAGATGGCTCCCTCCACACCGCGCACGTTGAACAGGAAGATGCCCAGCGTCACGAAGCCCATGTGGCCCACGGAGGAGTACGCCACGAGTTTCTTGATGTCGCTCTGCCCCAGGGCCACCGCGCCGCCGTAGATGATGGAGACCACGGAAATGGCGATCATCATCGGGGCGAAGTAGAGCGAGGCGTCAGGCGTGAGCGGCAGGCAGAACCGCAGGAAGCCGTAGGTTCCCATCTTCAGCAGCACGGCGGCCAGAATGACCGATCCGGCCGAGGGCGCCTGCACGTGGGCGGCGGGCAGCCAGGTGTGGAAGGGGAACATCGGCACCTTGATGGCAAAGGCGAGCGCCATGGCCAGGAAGCACCAGAACTGGAACCGGAAGCTGAAGTCCATGGTCATGAGTTCCGGGATGGAGAAGGTGCCGCCGGTGATGCGGAAGGCGATGATGGCGACCAGGAGCATCACCGAGCCCGTCAGCGTGTAGAGGAAGAACTTGAGCGAGGCGTAGCGCCGCTCGTCTCCGCCCCAGACCGCGATGAGCAGGTACATGGGGATGAGCATGGCCTCCCAGAACACGTAGAAGAGCACGAGATCCAGCGCGGAGAAGACCCCCACGCAGGCCGCGGTCATGAACAGCAGGCAGAAGTGGAATTCCTTGATCCGCTTTCCGATGTACGTCCAGGAGCACATGACGCAAAGCGGCAGCACCGCCAGGGTGAGCAGCACCATCAGGTAGCTGATGCCGTCCACCGCGAGGTGGTATTCCAAGCCCCATTCCTTGACCCACGTGATGCGCTCCACAAACTGGAACTCGGAGCTGAACTCGAACTGCGTGAAGAGCGGCAGGCCGAGTGCGAGCTCGATGAGCGACGCAGCCATGGTGTACATCCGGCAGGCCTGGTCGCCTTTGAGGACAAAGAGTCCGGCGGCCGCCAGGAGCGGGAAGACGATGAGAGTGGTGAGAACCGGGTAGCCGAGATCCAAGGTTCGTTCTCCGTTTTTTGTCGGCCTAGCCGAAGTACCAGACCAGTGCGAACACACAAAGGGCCAGGACGGCGGCCATTCCCAGGTAATCCTGGAGATTGCCGGTTTGCGCCCGGGCTCCGACTTTGCCGACCTTGCGAACCGTGTATGCGGAACCGTCAACGACGGTGTCGATACCGTACTTGTCGAACCAGGAGGCGCCCATGGCGGTGGACATCAGCCCCCGCAGGCCGCCCGCGCGGTAGACCTCGGTCCAGCGGTCGTCGATCCAGGCCAGCGGCCAGCAGATGGCCGCCATCCAGATCTTGCCGATGAGCCGGTAGAAGTAGTCCAGGTCCAGGTTGAGCATCTTGTGCGGGGTGATGACCTCGCGGCAGATGTAGAACGCCAGGCCCGAGAAGCCGAGCAGCAGCGAGGACTGGAGCACGTGCCAGGCAGTCCAGGGAACGTAGTCGAACGCGCCCTCGAACGGCAGGAAGGAGTAGAGCATGGTCGGGTACAGGCCCTGGGCGATGCACAGCACCGCCGCGATGACCATGCCCGCATACATGTTCCAGGGGATGGGCTTGATCTCCCGGTTCGGGTCAACGGGCTTTCTCCCCCAGAAGGCGAAGAACGGCAGTTTGATGCCCACCGAGAT
>JBFWJM010000165.1:0-7396 GCA_050253205.1 Desulfovibrionaceae bacterium | reverse complement strand
CTCCCAGAAGTCCGCCCCGGCCTCCACGGCCAGGCGCGCGGCCAGCAGGGTGTTCTCCGGGGCCACGCCCCGAGCGCCCCGGTGCGCGCAGACGTACCCCCCGCGTGGCAGCAGGTCGAAGAACATCACTCCCCCCTGCCGCTGAAGTAGAAATTCACCAGGGCGAGCAGCGAGGTGCCCATGATCAAGGTCAGGGATACGGCGTTGATGATGGGCGTGGAGCCGTCGCGCACCTGGAGATACAGATTGATGGGCAGGGTCGGCTCCGAGCCCACCAGGAAGAGCGTGGTGTTGAAGTTCTCGAAGCTCATGAGAAACGCCACGGCCCCGGCCCCGATGATGGCCGGGCGCAGGAACTTGAGGGTCACGTGGCGGATGACGCCCAGGCGCGTGGCCCCGAGGTTCAGCGCCGCCTCCTCCAGCGAGGGGTCGAACTTCCTGAGCCGAGCGGAGACCACCAGCGTCACGAAGGTGGAGATGAACGAGAACTGCCCCAGGACCACGAGCCAGAAGCTCGGGCGGAATACGGCGAAATCGAGCCCGAAGGTGTCCTCGAAGAACATCCCGGCGGTGTTGGCCGCCAGGAGCTGGGAGATGCCGAGGATGACGCCGGGGATGACCAGGGGGGCCAGCATGAGGAAATAGAGCAGGCCCTTGAAGCGAAACCGCTCGCGCTCGAACAGGAAGCTGGCGCAGGTGCCCACCACCACGCTGAGCAGGGAGACGAAGAAGGCCGTCTCGAAGCTGGTGGCGATGGAGCGCAGGAGCTGGGCGTCATGCAGCAGGCCCACTCGCTCGGGCCCGTCCGCCAAAAACCAGTCGAGGCTGAACCCCTGCCACGGCAGGGCCGGAAAGTTGGAGTCGTTGAAGGCGAGCACGCAGGTGACCACCAACGGCGCGAAGAGAAAGGTGAAATAGAGCAGGATGAAGAGGTTGAAGGACCAGTTGTAGGCCTTGCTGCGCGGCAGCGAGCGGATCATGACGCCACCTCGCCAAGGCGCTGGCCCGAGAGGCGCAGGCCCGCCCAGATGATCAGCGAGCTCAGGATCAGCAGCAGGAAGCCGAAGGCCGCGCCCTGGTTCCAGTTGAAGCTGGCGATGAACTGGTTGTAGATCTGCTCCGTGAACCAGAGGGAGTTCTTGCCGCCCATGAGGTTGGGGGTCAGGTAGTTGCCCAGGGCGAGCATGAAGACCACGATGGACCCGGAGGTGATGCCGGGCTTGCAGTGCGGCAGGATGATGGTCCACCAGATGACGCGCTTGCCCGCGCCCAGGTCGTGGGCGGCCTCGATGAGGCTGTCGTCCAGGCTCTCCATCACCGAGACCAGCGGCACCACCATGAAGAGCATGGAGGTGTACACCAGGCCCATGATCATGGTGGCGTCGTTGTAGAGCATCTCGATGGGCTGGTCCACGATGCCGAGCTTGAGCATCAGGAAATTGAGCACCCCCGATTCGCGCAGCAGGATCATCCAGCCGTAGACGCGCACCAGTTCGCTGACCCAGAACGGCAGCAGCAGCAGGATCATGAGCGCGCCGCGCGTGCGCCTGCGGGCCAGCTTGGCGATGTGGAAGGAGACGGGCATGGCGACGAGGAAGGTGATGGCCGTGGTGATGACCGCGTAGAGCGCGGTGCGCACGAAGGTCAGCCAGTAGATGGGCTCGGTGAAGAAATTCGCGTAGTTGCCGAGCGTCCAGAGCATCTCGCCGGAGTCGCTCTCCCCGCGCAGGCTCATGAGCAGCAGGTCCAGGTGTGGCAGGACGATGAGCAGCACGAGCCAGCCCAGCACCGGGGCCAGGAAGAGCCAGAGGGTCAGCCTCGCGCCCCGCACGTCAGGGCTCCTGGCGGAAGGTGGTGCCGGATTCGGGGTGCCAGCCCACGGTGATCTCGTCGCCGGGGCGGATGTGATCGAACTTGCGGTTCTGCGGCAGGGCCACGAGCAACTCGCGCCCCCGCTCGGTGACGGTGAGCAACCGGCTATTGGCCCCGTCGAAGAGGATGCTGCGCACGGTGACGCCGAAGAGGTTCACGTTCTCCCGGCTCTTGGGCTCGATGCGCATGGCCTCCGGCCGCAGAAAAAGCGTCACGCAGCTGCCGTCCTCGCAGGGGTGGCCGTTGGCCCGGACCTGGAAGACGTGGCCCTCGTCCGTGGTGACCACCAGGCGCGCGCCCTCGCGCCGCTCCACCCGGCCCTCCCAGGTGTTGTTCTCCCCCACGAAGGAGGCCACGAAGGGCGTGGCGGGGTGGCCGTAGAGCTCCTGCGGCGTGCCCACCTGCTCGAAGCGGCCGTGGTTCATGACGGCCACCCGGTCGGACATGACCAGGGCCTCGGACTGGTCGTGGGTGATGTACACGAAGGTGGTGCCCACCTCGCCCTGGAGCTTCTTGAGCTCCACCTTCATCTGCTCGCGCAGCTTGAGGTCCAGCGCGCCCAGGGGCTCGTCCAGCAGCAGGACGGAGGGCTCCAGCACGAGGCAGCGGGCGATGGCCACGCGCTGGCGCTGGCCGCCGGAGAGCTGGTTCACGTGCTTGTCGCCGTATCCCGGCAGGCCGACGCGCTCCAGCATGGCCTCCACCCGCACCCGGGCCTCGCGCCCGCGCACGCCGCGCCGCTTGAGGCCGAAGGCGATGTTCTCGGCCACGTCCATCATGGGAAAGAGCGCCAGGTGCTGGAAGACGATGTTCACCGGGCGGCGGTTGGGGGCCACGCCGTGCATGTCCTTCCCACGTATGGCGATGGTCCCGGAGGTGGGCTCGTCGAACCCGGCGATCATGCGCAGCAGCGTCGTCTTGCCGCAGCCCGAGGGGCCGAGGATGGAGAAGAAGGAGCCCTCGGGCACCTCGAAGGAGACGTCGTCCACGGCGCTGAAGTCGCCGAAGCGCTTGATGAGCCTGGTAGCGGTGAGGTCGTCGGGCATGGGTACCGGGCCTTGACGGCAAGGAGGCGGGGGTGCGCCCCCCGCCTCTGGTGTGTTTCTGTATTGTGGTCCGGGCTAGTTCGCGGCCTTGATCTTGTCAAGCACCTTGCCTTCCATGCTTTCCAGCTGGGCGGGAACCGGCGGGTACCACTTGATGTTGTCGATGTCCGCCTGGGGGAAGGTGCGCTCGAAGTTGGCGCTCACGGCGGGGTCGGTGTGCTTCATGCCGTCCCTGGAGGCGGTGCCGTACTTCTCCTGGGTGGTGAAGTAGCCCGCGTTCTCCGGGCGAAGCATGAAGTTGATCCACTTGTAGGCGGCGTCCAGGTTCTCGGCCTTGGCCGGGATGGCGAAGGTATCGATCCAGCCCAGGGCGCCCTCCCTGGGAGCCTTGAAGTCGATGGCGGGGTTGTCCTCGTGGAGCTTCCAGCCGCCCGAGTCCCAGGCCATGGCCACGAAGACCTCGCCGGAGCGCATGGACTCGATGAGCGAGTCGCCGTTGGCCCAGTAGTTCTTGACCACGGGCTTGGCGGCGATGAGCGTCTCGGCCACGTCGTCGAGCATGGCCTGGTAGGCGACGGGGTCGGAGTAGAGCGCGAAGGGATCGTAGCCCATGGCGTAGCCCATGGCGATGAGCGTGGGGCGCTTGAGGCGGTAGCTCACGCGGCCCTCGAAGGCCGGGTCGATGAGCGCCTTGAAGGAATCGGTTCCCGGGGCCTTGTCGCTGTTCACGATGAGCCCGGAGGTGCCCCAGCAGAACGGCACGGCAAAGGAATCCGCGCCGACCTTGGTGTTCTTCTTCACCGCGTCGAGCATGGAGGGGATGAACAGGGCGGACTCGATCTTGGCGTAGTCCATGGCCTGGTAGATGCCGTACTTCTCCTGCACGGAGGAGATGCGGTCCTGGGAGGGCTGGGCCAGGTCGAAGCCCGCGCCGCGCGTGGCGCGCAGCTTGGCGATCATCTCCTCGTTGTTGGAGTAGGTGATCTCCACGGTGATCCCGGTTTCCTTCTGAAAGTCGTCCACGAGCTTCTGGGGCGCGTAGCCCTTCCAGGTGAGCAGTTTCAGGGTTTCGGCCTGGGCGGCCCCGGAAAGGGCGAACACCGCCAGCAGGGCCAGTACGAGAACCTTCTTCATGACGTGCACTCCGTTTTTGGGGTGATTGTATGGAAAAAGAGAGCCTTGTATCCAGGTTTCATAGCCGTGCCCCCGCCTCGGAGCGTGACGACCGGGTGACGAGTTCATTCCAGGTTCGGAACAAACGCCGCCGGGCCCGAAACATGCCGGACCACCCTACCCCATCCGGCACCGCCGGGGCAAGGCGGTGCGGATGGGGGTGTGCCCGGAGGGGCTTGTTAGGGCCTTGTTCAGGAAGCGCGGCCCCCTGGCAGGCCGCCCGGGGAGCCGGCTCAAGGCCGACGTTTCCGTGCAAAGGCCTTGAGGAACAGATCGACGGTCCGTTTCGCGTGTTCTTCCATGTCGTCCTTTCCGGGTTTGGGCGTGGCTCCGGTGAGCACCCCCATGCGCTGGGATTGCAGCATGTTGATGAGCATGCGCGTCTCGAATTCTGGGGCCTCCAGCCCGAAGCGCTCCTCCAGGAAGGCCCCTAGCCTCGTCTCCGTCTCCTTGGGGCCGTAGACGTAGAACGAGCGTGCCAGCTCCGGTGCCTCGGGCCCCTCGGCCACAAGCAGGCGCAGCGTGGCCAGATGGTTCTCGGAGAGGTGCGTCTCGATGAACCCCAGGGCGAAGCGCTCCAGCGCCGTGCGCGTGTCCTCGCCGTCCAGCTCCGCCAGGAACGGCGCGGGCCCATCCCCCCGCCCGAACCGCAGCATGGCCAGAAACAGTGCCTCCTTGGAGGGATAGTAGCGGTACACGGTCTGCTTGGTCACCCCGGCCTCGGCCGCGATGTGGTCCATGCTCGCCCCGATGTACCCCTGCGAAAGAAAGACCCCCCGTGCCGCAGCGAGGATCGCCGCGCGCTTTCGCTCCCTGTTCTGTTCCCGCTTCATGCGTCACCCCGCTTTTTCTCTCTCCTACCTAACCGATCCCGTTCGTTTTTTCCAGTGGGGACGCAGCCCATCAGATTTATTTTCATACTATTTGGTATTGCAATCTTGACGCGCCCGCCCTGGAGGCTTAAATATCATACCACACAGTATGACAAAAGGAGTTGCCATGACCACAGCCACCGGAATCGCCTCTGGGCTCGACACCAGGAGCAAGGGCATCCTCGCCGCCCTGTTCGGCACCATGCTCATCAGTTTCGACTCGATCTTCATCCGCCTCTCGGGAGCGGGCGGATTCGACACCATCTTCCTGTTCGGCCTGTTCACCACCATCTCCATGGCCACGCTCATCCAGGCCAGGGACCCGCGCGGCCTGGTGGGGACGATCCGCGAGGGCGGCTGGCCGATCTTCTTTTCCGGGCTCATCATGCTCGGCAGCGCGTCCACCTTCGTCATGAGCGTGCAGCACACGGCCGTGGCCAACACGGTCATCATCATGAGCAGCCAGCCCGTGTTCACGGCGGTGCTCAGCTGGCTCTTCCTGCGGGAGCGGTCCTCCTGGCAGGCCTGGCTGGCCATGGGCGCGGTCATGGCGGGCATGGCCGTGGTGGTCTCCGGCGGCATCGGCGCGGGGAACGTCCTGGGCGACGGCCTGGCCGTGTGCACCATGCTCTTCCTGGCCGTGAACGGCACCCTCCAGCGGCGCTACCTCCAGGTGAGCCGCATGGCCATCGTGGGCGCTGGCGGGCTGTTCCTGACCCTGGCCATGGTCTTCGTGGCGGAACCGGGAGGCTTCACCCTGCGCACCTGGCTGGTCATGGCGGCCATGGGGCTCTTCTCCGCGCCGCTGGGCCGCGTGCTCAAGGCCACCTCCACCCGCCACATCACGGCCACGGAGATGTCGCTCATCTCCCTCTCCCTGGCCGTGTTCGCGCCGCTGTGGGCCTTTCTCGTCTTTGGCGAGCGCCCGCCCCTGAACACCCTCCTGGGCGGTTGCATCATCCTCGTGGCCCTGGCGCTCTATTTCGCATCCACCAGAAACCGGGGCTGAGGCGGGTTGCGGCCCTGGCGGTTCTTTGCCATGTTCGCGGGCATGTCCCGCATAGACGACCACCTGTTCATCGGCAAATCCGGCAGGGAGCACGCCTTCACCGTCCACGCGCGCAGGGCCGTGCTCCCCTCCCGCCCCGCGCTCTACCTCCTGGGCTACAGGCATCCCCGGGGCCATCTGGCTGGGTTCCATGTGGTCCCGCTCTGGCTCGGCATGGCGGAAAACCTCGCCGCCCGCCTGGCTGCGCATCCCTCGGAAGAGTGCCTGCGCTCCGAGCTCTGGAACTGTGTCTGCGTGCTTGAAGCCGGTCCGTATGCCAACACCCAGGCACCGCGCGAGGTTTTCGACGACCTGCTCCCGGCGCTGGCCCCGGCCTGCGGCCACGACGCTTCCTGATGCGCGCCCCGCAACGCAAGCCGCCCGCCTTCTCGTGAAGACGGGCGGCCGTTCATTGCATTGTGGTGTGCGTATGGCGCGGCATCAGCCGAAGCGCGCCTTGGCCTCCAGGCGCCGGGCGTGGAGGATGGGTTCGGTGTAGCCGCTGGGCTGCTCGCTGCCCTTGAAGATGAGGTCGCGCGCGGCCTGGAAGGCCACGCTGGCCGCGAAGTCCGCGCTCATGGCGCGGTAGGCCGGGTCGTCCGCGTTCTGGCGGTCCACCACCACGGCCATCTCGCGCAGGATGGTCTCCACCTGCTCCGCCGCGCAGACGCCGTGGCGCAGCCAGTTGGCGATGTGCTGGCTGGAGATGCGCAGGGTGGCGCGGTCTTCCATGAGGCCCACGTCGTGGATGTCCGGCACCTTGGAGCAGCCGATGCCCTGGTCCACCCAGCGGACCACGTATCCGAGAATGGACTGGCAGTTGTTGCGCAGCTCCTGCTCCACGTCCTCCGGGGGCACGGCCCCACGCAGCAGCGGGATGGTCAGCAACTGGTCGAGGGTGGCGCGGGGCTTGCCCGCAAGCTCTGCCTGCCGGGCGAAGACGTCCACCTCGTGGTAGTGCATGGCGTGCAGGGTGGCCGCCGTGGGCGAGGGAACCCAGGCGCAGTTGGCCCCGGCGCGGGGGTGCGCGCCCTTGGTCTCCACCATTTCGGCCAGGCGGTCCGGCTTGGCCCACATGCCCTTGCCGATCTGCCCCTTGCCGCCCAGGCCGCAGGCCAGGCCCACGTCCACGTTCCAGTCCTCGTACGCGGCTATCCACGGCTCGGCCTTCATGGCCTCCTTGCGGACCACCGGCCCCGCTTCCATGCTCGTGTGGATCTCGTCGCCCGTGCGGTCCAGGAATCCGGTGTTGATGAAGATGACCCGGTCCCTGGCCTCGCGGATGCAGGCCTTGAGGTTCACGGTGGTGCGTCGCTCCTCGTCCATGATGCCGACCTTCAGGCAGCGCTCGGGCAGGCCGAGGGCCCGCTCCACCCGGGCGAGCA
>JBFWJM010000164.1:0-7408 GCA_050253205.1 Desulfovibrionaceae bacterium | reverse complement strand
CATCTCGGCCATGATGAACCCGCCCGCGCCCATGATCGGAGGCATGAACATGCCGCCGATGGAGGCGGCGGGCTCGATGCCGCCGGCCACGTGGGGCTTGAACCCGGCCTTCTTCATCATCGGGATGGTGAAGGTGCCGGTGGACACGGTGTTGGCGATGGCCGAGCCGGAGATGGAGCCGAACAGGCCCGAGGCGATGACCGAGACCTTGGCCGGGCCGCCGATCTTGTGGCCCACGGCCGCCAGGGGGAAGTCGATGAAGAACTTCTGCGCGCCGCATTTCTCCAGGAAGGCCCCGAAGAGCACGAAGAGCAGGATGTATGTGGCGAGCACGTTGGCCATGATGCCGAACACGCCGTCCGAGCGGTAGAAGATGGAGGTGCACAGTTCGTCGAACGGCGCGCCCGCATGGGCGAAGAGGTCGGGCACGTGGTTGCCGTAGACGCCGTAGAGCAGCATGCCGATGCCGATGATCACGAACACGGAGCCCACCACCCGCCGGGCCAGCTCGATGGAGACGATGACCCCGATGATGGCGATGACCCGGTCGATGTCCGTCTCCATGCCCACGCGGTAGTTGATGGCCTCGAAGTTGTACATCCAGTAGCTGATGGTCACGACCGAGGCCGCGATGAACACGTAGTCCAGCACGCGCAGCAGGGGCGTCTTGGATTTGTAGAGCAGGAACACCAGGATGTAGGTGATGAGTACGTAAACGCCCCGGTGGTACTGGGTTGCGGCGGGCTCGAAGATGGCCGACCAGGAGTAGAAGAGCACGAGGCTGACGGCCAGAAAATCGAAGGCTATCTGCTCGATGCGGTGGAGTTTCTCATACATGGGTTCGCTTCTCGCTTCTGGAAAAGATGTCGTCGGTACGTTTTCTCGGCACGACGTGGGACCCTCCCCGCGCGGGTGCCCGGCGGCGCTGGGCAGGGGCCCCGGCGCAAAACGCCGCAGCAGCGGGCGGCACCCGGAGAGGATGCCGCCCGCGCGCGGGAATGTCGTTGCTGCGGGCTACTTGAGGATGCCCTTTTCCCTCCAGAACTTCTCCGCGCCGGGGTGCAGCGGGATGATGGCGGGATTGATGCCCTTCACGCCGTTCTCCAGGCTCATCTCCTTGAAGGTCTTCTTCTGCTGGACCATGTGGTGCAGGCCTTCGGGGGTGTAGATGATGTTCAGGAGCTCGTAGACGTCGTCAGCGGAGACGTCCGCGTTGGCCACCAGCAGGGTGGAATCCTGGAAGCTCTTGGTGTCCTCGTCCACGCCCCGGTAGGTGCCGGCGGGGATGGTCAGCTCGGAGAAGTAGGGATACTTGTCGTAGTAGCCGGAGTCCTTGGCGAGCTTGTTCAGGTCGAGGAGCTCGATGTCGTTGGTCTGGGCGGCCATGATCACCGCGCCGGAGGGGAAGGCCGTGAACAGCCAGAAAGCGTCCAGCTGCTCGTTGCCGAAGGCCTGGGCCGCGTCGTTGTAGCCCATGGCGTTGCGCTCGATCTTGTCCCAGATGCCCAGGTGCGTGAAGAAGAGCTCGCAGTTGGCGAAGGCGCCGGAGCCCGCGTTGCCCACGCCGACCTTCTTGCCAACGAGGTCCTGGGCGGACTTGATGCCGTCGCCCTGACGGACGACGAGCTGCGCGGGAGCGCCGTAGAGGTAGGCCACGGCGAGCACCTTCTCGTACTTGTTGGGGTCGTTCTTCATGCGGCCCTCGCGGCCGAGGAAGACGTGCCCGGCGTACACGGTGCCGAAAGCCACGCGCCCGGAGTTCACCGTGCGCAGGTTCTCGACCGAGCCGCCCGAAGACTGCGCCCTGATGGAGAAATTCTTGTTGTCCTTGATGGGCTTGTAGACCTGCACCGCGTTGGCGACCACCTGGAAGGTGCCGCCGGCGGGGCCGCCGCCGAAGATGTAGCGGTTCTTGGCGTGGGCATCGGACGGGCTGGCCACGGACATGCCCACGGCCAGCACGGTGGCCAGGGCGAACACGGCCACCAGATTCACGAGACGTTTCATACTTCCTCCTTGGCTTGCCCCGCGGGCAATTTCAAAACGCGCGGGGCATATCGTTTTGGAACACGATAACCTGAAGCCAACCGGCCCAGCCCTGCGCACCGTGCGCAGGACCTTTGGGGCCGCGGGCGGTCTTTTCCCGGTATTCCATGGTGATGAATGCACGCACCGGGGAGAGGCCGCCACCGTACAGTGCGCTTGTAGCAGACGCCAGGGTCAGGGGGAACGAGAGTGATTCTGATTCTTCTGTAAGAATATTTCTTACGGCGGTGCAGGCTCATTACCGGGTCCGTCGCCGGCCAGCAAAACCTAACCGGCCGCCGTCCCGGAGGACGGCGGCCGGTGGCCGCATATCGTTGGTTCGGCGCGCCGAGGCGCGCCTCCCTCAATCGCTATTTCAATTCGGCCGCAACGGCCACCCCGTGCTCCTCCCAGAAGCGCACGGCCCCCGGGTGCAGGGGGATGCACACGCCATCCAGCCCGGAGCGCAGCCCCATGGCGCGTGCAGAGGGGTGCGCCCCGCGCAGCTCCTGCACGCCCCGTTCGGAATACAAAGCCGTGAGCGTGTCGTACACGGCCGCCTCGTCCACACCGGCGTCCGCGCAGAGCAGCGCCGCGTCCTGAAAGGTCATGACGTCCACGTCCTGGCCCCGGTAGGTGCCCGAGGGGATGACGGCCGACGCATAGTAGGGATGCTCGTCGTACAGGCCGTACGCCTTGGCCGGGAGGTCGAGGTCGAGCAGGCTGACGGGCACGCGCGAGGCCGCCTCGATGATGGAGTTGTTGGGCGGCCCGGCCAGGACCCAGAAGGCCGCGAGCTTGTCGTCCGCGAAATCGGCCGCGGCACGGGAGTAGCCCAGGTTGCGGTGGTCGATGACATCCCAGAGCCCGAGGGCGGAGAAGAACCGCTCGGCGGCCAGGGCCGCGCCGGAGCCCGGGTTGCCCACGGCCACCAGCCTGCCAGCGAGTTCGGCCGGGTCCGTGAGGCCGGAGTCGGAGCGCACCACCAGGTGGGCGGAGGCGCCGTAAAGGGTGCACAGGGCGCGCACCCCGGTGTGCGGCGCGTCGTCCTCGGCGAGCCGCCCCCGCCGTCCGAGCCAGGCATCCCCGGCGTAGACGATGCCGAGGTCCACCTCGCCGCTGTCGAGCAGGCGGAGGTTCTCCGCGGAGCCGCCCGTGCCCTTGGAGGCCACGTCGATATAGTCGTTGGCCTGGGTGGCGATGGCCGCGATCTTGGCGGCGAAGATGTTGAAGGTCCCTCCGGTGGGGCCTCCGGCGAAGTCGAGGTAAATCTTTCCGGCTTGCGGGGCGGCATGCGTGGCCGAGGCTTGGCCGCCGCTCGGGGCCCGCTCCCGCGAGCAGCCGAGGGCGAGGAGCAGCGCCAGGACGGCGGAGGCGGCCGCTACGGCGGCCTTTCTGCTCAGCGGGTGTCGCCTCGTGCGCAACGTGGAAGCCTCCCGAGCCGGGCGGCCGCGTGGGCTGCGGCCGGAATGGCGGCCCCGGTCCTTGTTCCCGCGCGGGCGGGGGAGGGGGCTGCGGTTCGAGCAGGCTGTATAACAGCCCCCGGGCGGGGGGAAAAGGAAGGAGGTTCTGATTTTCGTGTAAGAATTATTCTTACGACGCCCGCCAGCCCGCGCGGGGCGCGGATTCAGACGTCTATGAGCCCGTTGCGTATGGCAAACCGGGAGAGTTCCGCGTTGTTGCGCAGGTTGAGCTTCTTGAGCAGGCGGAAGCGGTAGGTGTCCACGGTCTTGACGGAGAGGGAGTAGGCCTCGGCCACCTCGCGGTTGGTCTTGCCCATGGCCAGGGCCTTGAGCACCTGGATTTCGCGGTTGGAGAGGGTTTCCATGCGCGGGCGCTCCCCGGTGCCCGTGCGGGCCATGCGCTCGGCCAGGAGCTCGGCCACCTCGGAGGAGAGGTGGCGGCCGCCCTCGCGGACCTTGCGGATGGCCACCACCAGGTCTTCGGGCGCGCTGCGCTTGGTGATGTAGCCCTTGGCCCCGGCGGAGAGGGAGCGCACCACGTACTGTTCCTCCTCGTGCATGGTCAGCACGAGGATGGGCATGTCGGGCAGCTCGGCCTGGAGCTTGGAGATGACCTCCAGGCCGTCCATCCCCGGCATGGAGATGTCGAGCACGGCCACGTCGGGCTTGTGCTCCCTGGCCAGGGCCAGGGCAGTGGGGCCGTCCGCCGCCTCGCAGACCACGGCCATGTCGCCCGGTTCCTCGACGATGCGCCGGAGCCCGTCGCGGACGATGGAATGGTCGTCGGCCAGCAACACGCGGATCATGCCTCGTTCTCCATGCCCATACCCTTATCCGCGCGGCAGGGCAGGCGCAAGCGGATGGTGGTGCCGCGCCCGGGGCGGGAGCGGATTTCCAGCTCGCCGCCCGTGAGGTTGGCGCGCTCCAGCATGCCCGCCAGGCCCAGGGTGCGCCCCTGGCTGGGGGCGGCGGGGTCGAAGCCCCTGCCGTCGTCTTGCACGGAGAGCTCCAGGGTCTGCTCGGTCTGGAGGAGCGCCACCTCCACGGCCGAGGCCTCGGCGTGGCGGGCCACGTTGGTGAGCGCCTCCTGGAGCACGCGGTAGGCGGCCGTGGCCAGGGCCTCGGGCACCTCGTCCACGCCCCGGTGGGTGAAGTCGCAGGGGATGCGCGTGCGCTTCTCGAAGTCCGAGGTGTACCACTCCATGGCGTCGAGCAGGCCGAGGTCGTCGAGCACGGCGGGACGCAGGCGGGTGGCTATGGAGCGCACGTCGGAGATGGTCGAGTCCACGAGCTCGCACATGGCCCGGGCGCGTTCCGCGAGCCTGGGGTCGCTGTCGCCCAGGCGGTCCTTGATCCATACGGCGTCCATGCGCAGGGCGGTGAGCACCTGGCCCAGCTCGTCGTGGAGCCGACGGGCGATGGCCGCGCGCTCGCGCTCCTGCCCGGCCAGCACCGAGCCCGAAACAGCGCGCAGCTTGTCCTGTGTGCGCTTGAGGTCCGTGATGTCGATGCCGATGGAGCAGACGCGCCGGATCTCGCCCTCCTCGTCCATGAGCGGGAACTTCACGGCCAGGAAGACCTGCCGCCCGGAGGGCAGGTCCAGGGCCTCCTCCACCTGCACCGGGCGTTTTTGGCGCGTGGCCCGCTCCTCGCCCTCGGCAAAGAGCGCGGCCACCCCCGGGGGCAGAATCTCCTGCGCGCGGCGGCCGAGCACTTCCTCGTTGCGCACGCCGAAGAGCGCCTCGTAGCGCGAGTTGACCATGATCAGCCTGCCGTGGGCGTCGCGCATGTAGATCATGGCCGGGGTGTGGCGCAGGATGGAGACGGTCTCGCTGGTGCGCTCGGCCACCTGGCGCTCCAGGTCCTCGGAGTAGCGCGCCAGTTGCTCCTTGGTGCGCAGGAGCTCGCCCTCGGCCTTCTTGCGCTCGGAAATGTCCATGGACACGGCGAGGGAGCGCAGTATCTCGCCGTTTTCGTCGTGCTCGGCCGTGGCCGAGAGCAGCACGTCCATGACCCTGCCGTCCTTGGTGGCGAACTGGTAGGGCACGTCGCGCATGCGCCCGGTGCGGAAGAAGCTCGGGATGGCCTCCTCCTTGGCGAAACGGCGCGATTTTGCCGTGTGCAGGCGGGTGATGTCCGTGCCGATGACCTCCTCGCGGGAGTAGCCCATCTTTTCGCACCAGTAGTCCGAAACCGAGAGGATGCGGCTCTCGGCGTCGATGGAGTGCAGCATGGCCGGGGTGTTGTGGTAGAGGTAGCGGTAGCGCTCCTTGCTCTGCACCAGGGCGGCCTCGGCCCGGCGGCGGAGCACGATGTCGTTGTTGGCCAGGAGGTAGAGCGCCAGCACCAGGATTCCCGCCAGCACGCACAGGCCCACCACCACCGTGCCCGAGGCCCGGAACGACTCCGAGGGCACCGAGGTGGGGATGGCGGCCACGTCGCGCAGCTGGAGCACCTTCCAGCCCCGGTAGTAGTCGAGCTCCATGAACGCGGCCAGGTAGCGCGTGCCCTGGGCGTCCGTGGCCTCGCGGCCCTCGTGGTCGAAGGTCAGGCCCGTCCATTCCCACGGCCCGGGGCCGAACTGCCGCGAGGCTCGCAGCGCGGCGGCCTGTTGGCCGTCGGGCGGGTCCAGGGTGTTGAAGAGCCAGTCGGGCCGATTGCTGGCGAAGACCACGCCCTCGGGCGAGACCAGGGCCATGATGCCGGGGTAGCCCTGGAGGAACTGGTCCTCGATGAGCCCGATGGAGGTCTTGATCACCGCCACGCCGAGCGGCACGCTCGAATCGGGCGCGTACACGGGGTGGCCGTAGTACGCCCCGCGCACCCCCGAGGTGGAGCCCAGGGCCATGTACGTCGCCGAATAGCCGGACGCGGCCTTCAGGAAGTAGGGCCGATAGCCGAAATTCTCGCCCACGAAGGAGTCGGGGTCGTAGCGGTTGGAGGAGGCCACGGTGAGCCCGTCGGCGTTCATGAGGTAGCAGACCTCCACGGCCAGGGCGCGCTGGAACTTGTCCAGCACGGCGTTGGCCCTGGCCAGGGTTGCCTCCCCGGGGCTCGCCAGGGCCGCCACCATCTCGTCGAGCCCGGCCAGGGCCTGGGCGGGCTTGAGGTTGGCCGAGAGGTAGGAGGAGAGCTTGCCCATGACCGTGCGCGCGTGCAGGTCGATCTCCAGCTTGGCCTCCTGCACCGAGGCGTCCTTGAGCGAGGCCCAGTACAGGTAGCCCCCCACCGAGGTGGAGACGAGCACCAGCATGCAGAGCAGCAGGAGGATCACGCGCAGCTTCATGGCTGCACGGTAGCCCAAATCATCCCCGGGGGAAACCATTCAATTCATTTTGGAATCCGTCTGGGCGGGGTCAGGGTCAGGGCCAGGCCAGGTCCAGATCAGGGCAGGACCTTGGCGTAGAGACGCGCGAGCATGTCCGCAGGCAGGGAGCTCTCCCACGCGCCCAGGGCCGAGGCCAGCAGGAAGCACCCGGCCACGAGGGCCACGCAGCCCAGGGCCAGGCCCCAGGGCGGCAGGCGGAGCGGCCCGGCGTGCGCGGCCAGGCAGCCCTCCACAGGGCACGCGCCCACGCACTCGGCGCAGCCCACGCACTCCGGGCTGGCCACCACGCGCTTCTGCTGCACGGCGATGCCCGAGGGGCAGGCGCGCGAGCAGCGCCCGCAGCCGATGCAGGCGTCCTCGTCGCGGGTCACGGCCGTGGGGCTCGCCAGGGAGCAGAGCCCGAGCAGCGCGCCGTACGGGCAGAGGAAGCGGCACCACGGATTGCGCACCACGATGCTCAGCGCGGCCTGCGCCCCCAGCACGCAGAGGGCCACGGGCCCGGGATGGCGGAAGAAGAAAAACATCCGGGCGTCCGCCGTGAGGTTGTAGGGCGAGCGCAGGAACCCCTCCAGCCCGGCCAGAGGCATGGAGA
>JBFWJM010000163.1:0-7416 GCA_050253205.1 Desulfovibrionaceae bacterium | reverse complement strand
CACGGCCCTTCGCAGTTCGCGCAGCCCGTTGTCGTCTCCGGCCTCCAGGGGCGCACCGCGAAAGACCACCCTGCCCCGCACGGGCGAGAGCAGGCCCATGCACAGGTGCAGCAGCGTGGTCTTGCCGGAGCCGTTGTCGCCCACAAGGCCCACGTTTCGGTCGCCGAAAGAGAAATCGAGCTCGTCGAGCACCGGGGGCTGCCCGTCGTAGGCAAAGGAGACGGCTTCGAGGCGGAGCAGGCAGGGCTGGGTCATGCGGTCCGGTCCGGGCTGGGGTTGGCGCGCCGCCGGAAAGCGGGCCGCGCGGGTCAGAAGGACGGAAGATGATCGGCCAGGAAGAGAAAAATGGCAAGCCCGCAGAGGGCGGCCCCGGCGAGGAGGTCCGCCGGGCGGGCGGCGGGCTCGCCCAGGGTACGGAATTCCCCGGCGAAGCCGCGCAGGACCATGGCCTGGCCCACCCGCCGGGAGCGGTTCCAGCTGCGCACCAGGGTCATGCCCAGGAGGTTGCCGTAGGTGGCATAAGTGTGCAGGCCCGTGCGCGGCACGAAGCAGCGCATGCCCGCCGCCCGGCGCAGGCGGGCGTACTCCTCGTGGATGAGGAAGAGGTAGCGGTAGGAAAAGAGCAGCAGCCAGCAGAGCTTGCCCGGCACGCGCCACCAGCGCAGGGCCCGGCCCAGCTCCGGCACGCGGGAGGTGGAAAGCAGGGCCAGCACAGCGCAGAGGATGGCGTTGGTCTTCAGGGCGATGAGCCCGGCCAGGCGCAGCCCGGGCAGGCTGACCTCCAGGAAGGAGAAGGAGAGGTACGGGCCCGCGCCGTAGGTGAGCGGCAGGAGCACGGCCAGGAACAGGGTGAAGCCGTTGACCACCAGCAGGCGGCGGAGCACGGCCCGCAGGGGCAGCCGGGCCAGGAGCAACAGCACGAGCCCGAGGGCGAGGCCCGCGGCGGCCGTGGCGGGCGTGCGCGCCGTGGCGAGGGCCAGGGCCAGCGCCCCGGCTCCGGCCAGCTTGGCGCGGGGGTCCAGGCGGTGCAGGAGCGACGCACCCTCGGCAAAGGCCTCGGCCGGGGCGGCCATCAGCCCTGCCCGGCCCGGCGGCTGCGCGCCCAGGCCACGATGCCGCCCATGCCGATGATCCAGCCCAGCCCGCCGAGGATGTCGGTGAGGGAGGGGCCGGTTTCCGTGGCTGCGGCCAGCTCGCGGCGGATGGGCGTGAGCTCGCGCTGCAATTCGGCCCGGACGGCGGAGGAAACGGATTCCTCCAGGGTCCCGGAAACCGACTCGGCCACGGCGTCGGCCACCGTTTCGGCCACCGTTTCAGCAATCACCGTGCGCAGGGCGTCCATGTCCACGGTGGCAGGTGCTTGTTGGGAATCCATTTTCGCTGGGGCCTTGGACACGGCCTCGGCTGACGCGGGCTCGGCTGGCGCGGCCTCGGCTACTGCGGGCTTGGCGGACGCGGGCTCGGCTGCGGCGGGCTTAGCCGCTGCTGGCTGGGCCGCCTTTGCCGGGGGCTGTTCGGGCATTGCGGCGAGAAATTCCCCGGGCTCCAGCAGCCACTCGGCCCGGTGGCCCTCGCCGCCGTCGAGCACCAGGCGCAGCCCCTCGGAGGCCTTGGCCGCCTCCGCAGGAACGGGCAGCCGCAGGATGCCCTCCTGGTCCGTGCGCCCTTCGGCGAGCTTGCCGCCCGTGGCCGCGTCAAACACCGTCACCGGGCACTCCTTGCAGGCCTTGCCCCCCGGGAAGCCCCCCTCGCAGACGATGTCCGCGCCGTCCATGTAGGCGAAGAAGAGGGCCTTGTGGGCCTGGGCGGGCGCGGCGAGCAGCAGGGCCAGGGCCAACGGCGCGGCGACGCGCGAAAGCGTGCGGATGATGCGGGGCATGGGTCCTCCTAGGATCGGGTCGCGTGCAGGCCGAGCATGTCGGGCTGCACGCGGTGGATGAACGAAACCACGAAAACCGTGAGCAGCCCCTCTATGGCCGCCACGGGCAGGTGCGCCACCAGCAGGGTGACGGCGGCCTTGACGAAGCCCTCGTCCGTGAACGCCAGGGACACGGCCATGAGCAGCCCGGCGAGCAGGATGGAGCAGGACCCCGCCAGAAACGCGGCCACCGCCCGCGCCCTGGGCGAGCGCCCCAGAAACGGCCGCGCCGCCAGCCCGCAGATCACAGCGGGCATGGCCATGTTGAAGGTATTCACGCCGATGGCCGTGATGCCGCCGTACTGGAAAAACAGCGCCTGGAGCAGCAGGCCCACGAAAATGGCCGGAAACGCTGCCCAGCCGAGCACCGCGCCGAGCAGCCCGGCGAGGATGAGGTGCACCGAGGAGGGGCCGATGGGCACGTGGACCAGCGAGGCCACGAAGAACGCCGCCGCCAGGATGGCCACGGTCATGATGCGCTCGTAGTCGAGCCGGACGAGTCCAATGGCCGTGCCCGCCGCAGCGAGCGCGCCCCCCGTGATGAGCACCGGCGCGGAAAGTACCCCTTCGGAAATATGCATAGCCCCTCCCTTTGCCGCCAGCCGTGCCATGCTCGGCATGACGGCGGGAGTCATCCTCCTCCCGCGCATACGCATTGTCAAGTCGTGCCACTTTATGCCGCGAAAAACGCACCCGCAAACGCATACTCCTTGACGCGGAAATTCGCCGCATGCTAGCTATCGTCACGAAGTGACCAATGGTCACAAAATGACCCGCAGTCAATACGTCCGCAAGGAAGATCGCAATGGCCCGGCGGCAGCAGGAGAAATCGCAACAGACGCAGGAGGAGCTCATGGCGGCGGCCGTCGAGCTCTTCGGCAGCAAGGGTTTCTTCGCCACCACCATCAGCGAGATCACGGCCCGGGCCGGGTACGCCAAGGGCAGCTTCTACCGCCACTGGTCCGGCAAGGACGAGATCATGCTGCGGATCATCGAACGCAAGCTCTCCAGCTACCGCAGCGCGCGCGACGAGCGCCTCGCACAGGCGGCAAGCCTGGAGGAGGCGCTGGGGATCATCTGGGATTTCCTGGAAAACATCATCGCGGACCGCAACTGGTCGCGGGTGTTCCTGGAATTTTCGCTGCACGCCTCGCGCGACCCGCAACTGCGCGAGGAGATGCACAAGCCGGGGCACCGCCTCTCCAGCGCGATATTCGCGGACCTGGTGCGCCCGTTCGTGAAGACGGACTACCCCCCGGAGAAGATCGGCGCCATCAACACCGCCCTCTTCGAGGGGTTCCTCATCCACAACATCCTGGAGACGGGGACCATCTCCAGGGACGACGTGAAAAAGGCGGCCATAGCCCTGGCCGTTTCCAAGGGTGAACCCGGTGGCGCATCCAGCGGGGACGCGCCCGGGGAGCCATACAAGGAATTTCAGGAGTAACGGACATGAAACGATCGATGCTGGTTTTGCTGCTCGCCCTCGTGCTGTGCATCCCGGCCACGGCGGCCCAGGCCGCCATGCGCCTCTCCTACGCCACCTTTTTCCCGCCCACGCACGCCCAGGCCCAGCTCGCCGAAGCGTGGTGCAAGGACGTGGAGCGCGTCACGAACGGCGAGGTGACGGTGGACTTCTTCCCGGGGCAGACCCTGGTCAAGGCCCCGCAGCTCTATGACGCCGTGGTGGAGGGCATCGCGGACGTGAGCTTCGGCGTGCTCGGCTACCATCGCGGCCGCTTCCCGGTGATGGCCGCGCTGGACCTGCCCCTGGGCTACACCTCCGGCGTGCAGGCCACCAAGATCGCCAACGACGTGTACGCCAAGTTCCAGCCCAAGGAATTCAACGATGTGCAGGTGATGTACTTCAACGCGCACGGTCCAGGCCTGCCCCATACCAAGGGCAAGCCCATCCGCACCCTGGAGGATTGGAAGGGCATGAAGATGCGCGCCACGGGCAACTCCGCCAAGGTCGTCGCGGCCCTGGGCGGCACCCCGGTGGCCGGAAGCATGGCCGAGGCGCTCCAGGCCATCCAGAAGGGCGTGGTGGACGGCGGCATGTATCCCATCGAGACCAACAAGGGCTGGAACATGGCCGAGGTCGTGGACTACATGATGGAGGCCTTCCCCATCGCCTACACCACCACCTTCTACGTGGTCATGAACAAGGACAAGTGGGAGGCCCTTTCCCCGGAGGCCCAGGCGGCCATCGCCAAGCTGAACCAGGAATACGCCGACAAGCACGGCCAGGCCTGGGTGGATTCCGACGTGGTCGGCAAGGCGTACTTCCTGGAGCAGGGCAACGAGATCATCTCCATCGACCCGGCCGAGGCCGAGCGCTGGAAGCAGGCCGTGCGCCCGGTCATCGACGAATACGTGGCCGAGTCCGCCAAGCTGGGCTTCGACGGCAAGGCCGTGGTGGAATGCATCGAGGCCGGGCTGGCGGGCAACTAGCCCCCACTGCCGGAGAACGACAAAAACGACAACCTGCGACGCCGGGGCGGGTCCTGCCGGGCCCGCCCCGCGCGACGTCCAAGAAACGGAATCCGGATGTTCGACGCCTTCCTGAACAAGATGCAGACCTTCATGAAACAGGCCGGGGCCGCCTGCCTGGTGCTCATGGCCCTGATCACCTGCCTGGACGTGGCCGGGCGCGGCTTCTTCAACAAGCCCATCTTCGGCTCCGAGGAGCTCGTGGCCATCCTCGCGGTGCTGGCCATCGGCCTGGCCCTGCCCTCGGCCCACGCGGAGCGCAGCCACATCGGCGTGGAGCTCTTCGTGCGGCTGCTCCCGCGCCGGGCGCGCCGGGCCATCCGCCTGTGCACCGAGAGCCTGGCCCTGGCCCTGTTCGGCCTCGTCGCCTGGCGCATGTGGGACTACGCGGGGACGATCCGTGACTCGGGCGAGGTGTCCATGAACCTGGAACTGCCCACCTATTACGTCATCTATGCGCTCTCGGCCTGCTTCCTGGCCTTCATGCTCATGATCCTCGGCGACATCACCGCCCTCATCCGGAACAGGAAGGTGGACTGATGGACCCCACCCTCGCCGGCATCGTCGGCACCGTCGTCATGGTGTTGCTGTTCATGACCCGCATGCCCGTGGCCCACGTCATGCTCATGGTGGGCTTCGTGGGCTTCGCGGGGCTCGTCTCGCTCAAGGGCGGCATGAACCTCGTCTCGCGAAACCTCTACTCCACCTTCGCCTCCTACGACCTCTCGACCATCCCGCTGTTCGTGCTCATGGGCCAGTTGGCGTTCAACTCCGGCATCTCCCGCAAGCTCTACAACACGGCCTACCGCTTCCTCGGCGGGGTCGACGGCGGCCTGGCCATGACCACAGTGACGGCCTGCACGGCCTTCGGCGCGGTCTGCGGGTCGAGCCCGGCCACGGCCGCGACCATGGCCACGGTGGGCATCCCGGAGATGAAGCGCTACGGCTACGCCAACTCCCTGGCCGCCGGGTGCGTGGCCTCGGGCGGCGGGCTGGGCATGATCATGCCGCCCTCGGTGGTGCTCATCGTCTACGGCGTCATGACCGAGCAGTCCATCGGCCAGCTCTTCGTGGCCGGCATCGTGCCCGCCGTGCTCATCACCATCCTCTTCAACATCGCCATCTTCCTCACCTGCCGGGCGAACCCCAGGCTCGGCCCCGCCGGGGAGACGTTCACCTGGGGGCAGCGGCTGCGCTCCCTGGGCGGCCTGGCGGATACGCTCATCGTCTTCGCGCTGGTCATCGGCGGGCTGTTCCGGGGCTGGTTCACCCCCACGGAGGCGGCGGCCATCGGCGTGTTCGGCGTGCTGGCGGTTTCGCTCGCACGGCGCACCCTCACCTGGGCGGGCTTCGTCAAGTCCCTGCACGAGACGCTTCGCACCTCGTGCATGATCATGTTCCTGGTGGCCGGGGCCGTGGTCTTCGGCAAGTTCCTGGCCGTGACGCGCATCCCCTTCGAGATAGCCAACTGGGTCGGCGGGTTCGACCTGCCGCCCTACGCCATCATGGCCGTCATCGTGGCCATCTACTTCGTGGGCGGGCTGTTCATGGACTCGCTTGCGCTGATCATGCTGACCATTCCGGTGTTCTTCCCGGTGGTCACGCACCTGGGCTACGATCCCATCTGGTTCGGCATCATCATCGTGCTGGTGACGGAGATGGGCGTCATCACCCCGCCGGTGGGCATGAACGTGTACGTGGTCTACGGCATCGCCCAGAAGATAGCGCCGGACATCCGCCTTGAGTCCATCTTCCAGGGCATCGTGCCGTTCTTTCTGGCCGTTCTGGCGGGCATCCTGATCATGACCGCCGCGCCGGATATCGTGCTCTGGCTCCCGGGGCTCATGTACTGACGCCGGGCGTCAGTCAATGCGCCGGATGGGAATGCGGCAGGAGAACACGCTGCCCTCCTCGCTGCTGGTGACGGAGAGCTTCCCACCGATCTCCTCTATGGACTTGGCCGAGATGGCCAGGCCGATGCCCGAGCCGTCCACGCGCTTGGTCATGACCTCCTCCACGATGCTGAACGGCTCGAAAATCTCCTCCAACTTGTTATGGGGGATGCCCTTGCCCGTGTCGGATATCTCCACCGCCAGGACGGACTTGGAGGAATCCCTGGATTCATCGAGCAGCAGCCAGCAACGGAAGCCAACCCGCCCCTTGTCCGTATACTTCACGGCGTTGTCCAGCAGGTGGGAGAGCGCCAGACGGATGCGCACCGGGTACCCCGTGAAGCGCGTCTTCTCCGGCACGTCGATCTCGCTGGTGAAGGTGATGCCCTTGCGGCTCGCCTGGACCTCCACCCCGCGCAGCATGGAGCTGAGCACGCGGTGCAGGTCGAAGCGCGAGGGATGCAGGCTGACCTCCCCGGTCTCCATGCCCGTAAGCTCCAGCAGGTCGTTGATCATCCGGGAGAGGCGCTTGCCGCTCTCCAGGATGTAGCCCACGTTCTGGGCCGCCTCAGGCGGCATCTCCATGGTCTCCAGCAACTGGCTCATGCCGAGAATGGCGTTGAGCGGGGTGCGCAGCTCGTGGCTGACGTTGGTCAGGAAGTTCGACTTGGCCTGGTTGGCGACGACGGCCTGCTCCTTGGCCATGTAGAGCTCGCGCGTCCGGCTGCGGACCAGGGTCTCCAGGTGGCGCTGCTGGTCGTAGAGGGCGAGCTGCGTCTGCACCCTGGCCCGGACGATGGCCGGGTGGAACGGCTTGATGATGTAGTCCACGGCCCCGCACTCGAACCCGCGTTCCTCGTCGGCGTGGCTGTCCAGCGAGGTGGTGAAGATGACGGGCACGTCCTGGGTCTGGGGGTCTGCCTTGAGCCTGCGGCAGACCTCGTAGCCGTTCATGCCCGGCATGATCACGTCGAGCAGCACGAGCTGGGGCGTGTTCGGCCCCAGGGCGAGGTCCAGCGCCCGCTGGCCGTTGGTGGCCACCATGATGTCATATTCCTGCTCCAGCATGGCGACCAGGGTCTCGATGTTCTCGGGCGTGTCGTCCACGACCAG
>JBFWJM010000162.1:0-7438 GCA_050253205.1 Desulfovibrionaceae bacterium | reverse complement strand
CTTTCTTCATAGAGCACCGCCCGTGCAGGCCCGCGCCTGGACGCTCTCTTTCCATTCGCTCCCGGCCGCCCCCGCCTCGGATTCGTTCTCCCTCTGCCGCCACCCATGCAGGCCCGCGCGGCCCGGGCGCGGCGAACCCTGTCAATACGGAAATCCCATCCTTTTGCTGCCCTTTTGCGGGGTAATCTCCTCCAGGACTCCAACCCGGGTGTATGCTGCCCGGGCCGCCCCGCCCCGCGCGTCGCGTGAACGTAGGCCGCATTGTAGGTCGCATTGTAGGTCGCATTGTAGGTCGCGTTGTGGGCAGGGCAAAACCCAAACAAAAGGAGAACACCATGTGGTTTGACAACAAACCCTTCCATGACGAGCAGAATGAAAACATCCTGGTGAACATCTTTCGCAGCGATCCGAACCACCAGCATGCCCAGGGGCGATTTGAGAGCACCAATCCCTCCGCCCAGCGGACCCGCAAGTGGATCGAATACGAGAACGGGGAGCACGAGCCGGTGGACCCGTTCGGCGATCTGCGGAAAAAAGAAACGCGGCAACGGCCGACCCGACTGGTGGGTCGTGGACAAGCCCAAGGACTGGCAGCCGCAGGGACGGGAGACAAGGCCGCTTTGGCCCAAGGGGCAGGGGGGCGGGACATCTTCCTCCGCGCAGGGCGCGGACCAACGACAACAGCGGCCGAAACCGTCCCTTGGTCAGTCCCGTGGCCAGTTTGTCGACCAGCCCTATGGCCAACCCTTCAGCCAATACCAGGAATTGGCCGAAGGACGCGGGGGCGATGTACTGGCCGCCATGCCCGCCAACGCCGACGGCACGCGGCAAGCGCCCGGCTTCGCTCTCGTCTCGAACAAACGGGACGACCGCACCGGACACGAACGGAAGAAGGAGGAGCTCCAGCGGGGAGGGCAAGCCGCCACTGCTCAATCGGCACCACCACAAGCTCCTCCCGCCCCCTCCACTGCCTCGCCGCAGGAGAAGCGCGCCGACTTCTCGGGGCTGTTCGACACAGGCAAACGGGGCGGAGTGGACCGCATGCCAGAGCCTCCCGGCCCGGCCCCGGAGGCCGTATACGGCACCAAGGAGTTCTACAAATGGCGCGCGGAAGACTTCAAGCGGCGACACCCCGGCAAGGAGCCGCCGCCATATTACATGGACTACGGCGACAAGTACGCCCGTGTTTTTTCCGACGAGATTCGCGGAAGACTCTCGGACAAGGGCAAGCAGTGGGTGGACAACACCCGCCGCACCCTGCAACGGCGCATAGAGGAGAAACTCGCCTCGGGAGAAATGGACGAGCTCGATCCGCAGGAATTCGAGCGTATGGCGTTCGCAATGCACTCCGATGCGTATCAGGAAGCGGGCATCAATGATCTGCCGTTTTCCGATGCCATGATAATTCTGGGCGCAGTGGATAGGAGCGACTTTTTTAAACCAGCTTCAATAAGAGAAGGCCTCGAAGTAGCTGGCCCGTATGTAGGCAACAACATCGACAACGAGCTGAGGAAGCGGACGTTTCCCGCTGCCGGTTCCGACGAACCCTTCGATACCTGGTAGCTAAGCTAAGGGAGGGAGTTGTTCTTCCGGAAGGAGAGAACGCTCCCTCCTCTTCATCCTCTTCATCACGAAACCAGACAGGCCGCCAAGAAAAAAACCTACGGGGATACTTATCGAACCATAGAGTATAATGCCCCAAACACCGAGTGGCCCAGCGGCAACCAAGGCAAGGAGAGGATTCATGGGCGGTCCACCCAGCGGGTGGATTTCCATGCCGAGAATCCAGTATTTCACATTCCCCCAAAGAATCCAAAAATAGAAAAAGAACCAGTAAAAAAGAATTCCGGTTAGCGCACCTACAGCTGCACCTAGCAACAATCCATATCTCTCTTTTCCGGCGACAAGCCATCTCCAGCACAGTGTTCCCGCTGCAAATCCCCCCAGCGGACCAAACCGTACCAATTCATGCAGCCAATCGTCTTCTCCCTGCGTCATGACCCTCCAGCCAGCCAGAGCCAGCGCAAAGAGCGCGCAAAGAAGGCCGAAGGCCATGGACCATTTCCAGGCCTGGGAGATCGGTTTGCGAGTCATTAGGATACGTTCCCACAGGCCAGGCCAACTTGCAAGCCTGTATCGACCCTTGAACGCCCACTCGACACGGCTTCTGGTCCCGCCGGATTCACGGTCGCGGCGATAAGGAAAAACTGGATCCGCAGGAATTCGAGCGTATGGCGTTCGCAATGCACGCCGATGCGTATCAGGAAGCGGGCATCGACGACCTTCCGTTCTCGGATGCTGTGGACATCATGCAATCCGTTGATGCGCAAGCGGAGCGGCCGGGGGCGGCTGGCAACCCCCTGCCAGCGGGCCAGGCCGAGCCCGTCGTCACAGGCCCCGGCACAAGCCCCGGCACGTGCCCCGTCACAATCCCCGGCACAAGTCCCGGCACAGGCCCCGGCCGCGCCAAACGGCCCCAAGCACCCTTACCTTCCATAAACCTTTCTGATATGCAGTCGATACGACAGCAAAGGAGTGTGAGCGCATTGCCCGCCATGGAACAGGACCACCGGACCACGGAACTGCAAGAGAACCTGGAAGCGCTCCGGGAGGACATGGCCGAGGCCGAGAAACGCGGCGGCCGGGAGCCCGGGAGCGTGCGCCTGGTGGCCGTGAGCAAGCTGCACCCGGCCGAGGACGTGGCCCGGCTCCTGGGTCTGGGCCAGCGCGTGTTCGGCGAGTCGTACGTGCAGGAGGCCGTGGCCAAGCAGGAGGAGCTCGCCGGGCAGGACGTCGAGTGGCACTTCATCGGCGGCTTGCAGACGAACAAGGCCCGGTTCGTGGGCGGGCGGTTTGCCCTGGTGCACTCGGTGGATTCCTCCAAGCTGGCGCGGCTGTTGCATAAACACGCCCAGGACAGGAGCACCGTGCAGCGCGCGCTGATTCAGGTGAGCCTGGCAGGGGAGATTCAAAAGTCAGGAATCGTTGAAGATGAGCTGCCCTCCCTGGTGGAGGAATGCATGGACCTGCCCGGCCTGGACCTCGTCGGGTTCATGACCATGCCGCCCTTCTTCGACGATCCCGAGGCGGCCCGGCCCTATTTCCGCCGCCTGCGGGAGGTTCGAGACGAGATGGAACAACGGTTCGGGGCGAGGTTTCCCGAGCTCTCCATGGGCATGACCGGCGACTTCGCCGCGGCCATCGAGGAGGGCGCGACCCTGGTGCGTGTGGGAACGCGGCTCCTGGGCGCCCGCTGCAAATATCAACCCTAGGTTCGAGGCGCTATGGATCTCGCAACGGTAATCGGCATCATCCTCTCCATGGGACTGGTGGTTTCGGCCATCCTGACCGGATCGAGCCTGGTGATCTTCATCTCCGTGCCCTCGGCGCTCATCGTCCTCGGCGGGACCATCGGCGCGGCCATGGTCAACTACCCCATGGGCTACGTCATCGGGGTGGTGGGCGTGATCAAGAACACGTTCTTTTCCTCGCTCACACCCTCCTCGGAGATCATCGTGCAGTTCATGGAGTACGCCAACCGCGCGCGCCGCGAGGGCATCCTCTCCCTGGAGCCGGTGATCAAGGAGATCGACGACGACTACATGCGCAAGGGCCTCCAGCTCACGGTGGACGGCCTGGAACCAGCGGCCATCCAGGAGATACTGGAGACGGAGAACGCCTTCCTGGCGGAGCGCCACGAAACGGGCGCGGACGTGGTGGCCGTGCTCGGCACCCTGGCCCCGGCCATGGGCATGATCGGCACGGTCATCGGCCTGGTGCAGATGCTCCAGACCATGAGCGACCCCTCCACCATCGGCCCGGCCATGGCCGTGGCGCTGCTGACCACGCTCTACGGCGCCATCCTCGCCAACCTCGTGTTCAACCCCATGGCGGGCAAGCTCAAGACGCGCCACAAGGAGGAAAACCTCCAGCGCGAGATGATCATGGAGGGCATCCTCTCCATCTCCAAGGGCGAGAACCCGCGCATCATCGAGGAGAAGCTGAACAGCTACCTCGCGCCCAAGGACCGGAAGGTCTCGGATTAACCGACCGGAAGGTCTCGGATTAACCGACCGGAAGGTCTCGGATTAACCGACCGGAAGGTCTCGGACCAGAAGGACCGAAAGGTCTCGGATTAATACGACCGGAAGGTCTTGGATTAATACGACCGGAAGACCTCGGACCAACCGGGCCGGGGGCGGCCCGCAAGAAGGCCCCGCCCCGCACAATCGGCCCACAAGGCGGACACCATGGGCAAGAAGCCGCGCAAGCACGTCTGCGAGGAGATGCCTCCCTGGATGATCACGTTCTCCGACGTGATGACCCTGATGCTGACCTTCTTCGTGCTCCTCGTCTCCATGTCCAAGATCGACGAGCGCAGAAAGCTCGTGGTCCTCGGCTCCATCATCGGCGCGTTCGGCTGGGAATCCAGCTACGACGTCATGAGCACCAAGGACACCAAGCGCACCGTGGAGCCCGGCGTCATCGAGGACGAGGAAGACCTCGCCATGCTCAAGCCCATGCTCTGGGAAGACATCGAGCACGACCTCGACTTCCAGTCCAACCGCTTCGTGCAGGTGCTCTCCGTCAACGCCGAGCTGCTCTTCCCCCCCGGGTCCACCACCCTCTCCCCCCAGGGGCAGGCCTTCCTGGAGCAAATCGCCCCGACCCTGCAACGGGTCCAGTATCCCCTGCTCCTGGCCGGGCACGCCAGCTCCGTGCGCGATGAGCTGGGCACCGACTACAAGTACGGCGACGCGGACCAGACCCCGGACCTCTCCTGGAAAATCTCCCTGGACCGCTGCCTCGCGGTCTACACGGCCCTCACGGCCCTCGGCGTGCCCCCGGAAAAGCTCTCCATAGAGGCTTACGGGCGCTTCCGCCCGCATTACAGCGACTCCGACCCGGCCCTGCGCCACAAGAACAGCCGGGTGGACATCGTTCTCGACAAGCGCAACACCCTCACCCAGGCCGCCGAGGTGGACGAGGCCGCCGAGACCGTGCGCGAGCCCGAGCCCGAAACCTACGACGTCAACGGCTTCCGCTTCGAGCTGGACAGGCCCAGGTAGGGAGCGCGCATGGCCCGCAAGAAAAGACAAGCCTGCCCGCCCCTGGCCCTCTGGCTGGTCACGTTCTCCGACCTCGTGACCCTGCTGCTGACGTTCTTCGTGCTGCTGCTCACCATGTCGTCCATGGACCAGAGCTTCCTCACCCGCGTGACGGTCATGCCGCTGGACCTCGGGCCCATGGACGCCAAGGGCGGCGGGCAGATTTCCATCAGCCTCATGGAGGTCATCGAGTATCTGGAGAACCCCTGGGAGGTCCTGGAGAAGCAAAAACGCATCAAGGACCTGCTCTACCCGGACGAGGCCCTGCCGGACGACATCTCCAAGTCCACCCTGGACGAGAACCTCCAGGTGCTGGCCACGGACGACGGCGTGGCCCTGGTTTTCTCCGACAGGCTGCTCTTCCCCGAAGGGGGCTCCCAGCTCGACGACTCCGCCCGCAGCATCCTCGACCAGGTCTTCCCCATGCTCGACTACCTCCAGGACCCCATACGCATCACCGGGCACGCGGACGACCGCGAACCCCAGCCCTACGAGGAAGCGGCCCAGCGGGCCCTGGCCGTGCTGGCCTACCTCGTGGAGCGCGGCATGCCCGACGCCCGCTTCTCCCTCTCCTCCAGGGGGGCGGACGAGCCCATGCTCCCCGGCGAGGACGACGCGGCCCGCGCCAGAAACCGCCGGGTGGAGATTCTCGTGCGCACCAACAAGGCGCTCGACAGCTACTCGTGATTGGAACTGGAAAACCGTCGGTATCCGGTGTAGGATCGGTCCCGGCGCACAACGAAGGAGTAAGCCGTGGCTGAAGAACTCGAAGGCCAGGAAAAGCCGAAAAAGAAAGGCAAGCTCAAGTGGATCATCATCCTCCTGGTGCTGCTCCTCGGCCTCGGCGCGGGCGGATATTTCCTCAAGGACACGATCCTCTCGCTCATCGGCATGGGCGACCCCGCCCAGGAGGAGCCCCAGCCCACCCCCGAGGAGCGCGCGGCCGCGCCCGACTTCCAGGGGGAGATGTCCTCCGTGGCCCCCTTCGTGGCCAACCTGAACGACCCGCTGGGCAAGCGCTACATCAAGCTCGGCCTGGAGGTGGAGCTCATCGACAAGCCCGCCGTGGAGGACTTCACCAAGTCCGAGATCAAGATCAAGAACATGCTGCTCATCCTGCTCGGCAGCAAGAAGCCCCAGGAAATGCTCGGGCCCAAGAACCAGATCCGCCTGCAACAGGAGATCGTGGACCGCGTCAACCAGATCATCGGCGAGGGCAAGGTGCTGAACATCTATTTCTCCACCTACATCCTGCAATAAGGCGGAGGCACGCATATTGCTTGGTTTTCCCAAAGCGATGCACTGCTGCCCCGAAACGTCAAAAAGACGACTGAACACACCGACCCGAGGATGACGCCATGACCGACGAACAGGACAAGCTGGCCCAGGAATGGGCGGATGCCCTGCAACAGGACCTCGACGACGACGATGAAAAGGCCCCCGCCGGGGAGGACAAGTCCTCGGACGAGGCCCTGGCCGACGAATGGGCCGCAGCGCTGGCCGAGGCCGAACAGGGCGACATGACCGGCGAGAAGGAATCGGCCTTCATAGACACGCAGTTGAAGCCTGCGGAGTTCAAGGACATGTCCGAGCAGGCCAAGGGCCCCGCGCCAGAAAACGTCAAGCGCGACCTTGAGTTCATCCTCGACATCCCGCTGGAGGTCTCCGCCGAGCTCGGGCGAACCAAGCTGCTCATCAACGAGCTGCTCCAGCTCGGCCAGGGCTCCGTGGTGGAGCTCAACAAACTCGCTGGCGAGCCGCTGGAAATCTACGTCAACGGCAAGCTGGTGGCGCGCGGCGAGGCCGTGGTCATCAACGAGAAATTCGGCATCCGGCTGACGGACATCATCAGCCCCATCGAACGGGTGAAACAGCTTGCCTAACTCCCTTGCCGCCGTGGAGGCGCTGCTGGCCCAGTTGCAGGGCTCCCAGGCACGGACGGATGTGGCCGCCCAAAATCAGGTCGCCCAGAATCAGGCTACGGGGAGCGACGTGGCGCGGCTGGTGGACGAGGGGCTCGCCGAGGGCTCGGCCCGCGTGCAGGCCGCCCAGCAGCAGCCCACAAGGCTCGCCCAGGCGGCCGAAGCCCAGGTCCAAACCCAGGCCGAAACCAGCGCCCAAACACAGGCACCCGGCCCCGCTCTCCCCGCCCTCACCCCCCTCCCCGAAGGAACCGACATGGCCACAGAGGCCGTGGTGGCACCAGTGGAGGGCGCGCAGGCCGCCCCCCCCGCCCCGCAGCAGCAGCCAGCCTCGGAAAAAACCGCCCAGAACGCCACCTACGGCTCCTTCCTTGGCCACCCCGGCCAGGAGAAGAACCAGGAGGCGAA
>JBFWJM010000161.1:0-7467 GCA_050253205.1 Desulfovibrionaceae bacterium | reverse complement strand
TGGTCATCGCCGAGGTGGGCATCAACCACAACGGCGAGTTTGACAAGGCCGTGCGGATGATCGAGGACGCGGCCGCAGCCGGATGCGAATGCCTCAAGCTGCAATGCCACGTGGTCTCGGACGAGATGGTCTATAACGAAGTCGTTCCCGGCAACGCCTCCGAGAGCATCTGGAACATGATGAACCGCTGCTCCCTGGACGAGGTGCAGGAGCGCGAGCTCATGCAGCTGGTGCGGGACAAGGGCATGATCTTCCTGAGCACGCCCTTCTCGCGCGCGGCGGCGGACAGGCTGGAGGCCATGGGCGTGTGCGCCTACAAGATCGGCTCTGGCGAGTGCAACAACCTGCCACTCATCGAGCACATCGCGGGTTTCGGCAAGCCCGTGCTGCTTTCCACGGGAATGAACGACCTGGAATCCGTTTCCCGCTCGGTGGAGGTTCTGGAGGCAAGCGGCGTGGAATACGCCCTGTTTCACTGCACCTCCATGTACCCCACGCCCTACGACAAGGTGCGCCTCGGGGCCATGGTTGAGCTCATGGAGCGTTTCCCCTCCGTCCCCGTCGGCCTCTCCGACCATTCTCTGGGCAACTACACCTGCTTTGGTGCCACAGCGCTGGGCGCGAGCCTGCTGGAGAAGCACTTCACCTCCGACCTCTCCTGGCCCGGCTCCGACATCCCCATTTCCATCACCCCCGAGGGGCTGAAGGACCTCATCGTCGGTTCCCGCGCCATCTTCGAGGCGAGCGGCGGCAGCAAGCAGGTGCTGGAGGAGGAAGGCCCCTGCATCGCCTTTGCCTACTCCTGCGTGGTGGCCATCAAGGACATCTGCGAGGGCGACGAGCTCGGACCGGACAACATTTGGGTCAAACGCCCCGGCACGGGCGAAATCCGTGCTGCGGAATACAAGTCTCTTTTCGGCCGCAGGGCAACACGCCCCATAGCCCACGACGAGCAGCTGGGTTGGGAGGACATTGAATCGTGAGCAGGAAGAAAGTACTCGTCTACACCGCCAACCGATCCGAATATTCACGCTTGCTCACGGTCATGGAGGCCGTGCGCGAACACCCCGACCTGGAGTTGCAGCTCGTGGTCGGCGGCTCGCATCTGCTCGACCGCTACGGACAAACCCTGCGGGACATCGAGCGCGACGGCTTCACCATCGCCGAAAAGGTGGCCACCGTACTGGAGGGCACGAGCCCGGAGACCATGGCCAAGTCCGCCGGGCTCTCCATCATCGAGCTGACCACCTGCTTCAAACGCCTGGCCCCGGACGTGCTGCTCGTCATCGGCGACCGCTACGACATGTTCCCGGCGGTGCTCACCGCGAGCTACCTGAACATCCCCATAGCCCACATACAGGGCGGCGAGAAAACGGGAACCATCGACGAATCCATCCGCCACGCGGCCACCAAGTTCTCGCACCTGCACTTCCCGGCCACGGAGCAGGGTCGTGAGTTCATCATCCGCATGGGCGAGGACCCTGAACGCGTTTTCATGACGGGCTGCCCCTCCATCGACGTGCTGCTGCGCGTCCCCGTGCTGGACCGCGAGACGCTTTTCACCATGCCGCCCCTGCCCGCCACCATCCGCAGCGACGCCCCCGTAGCGGACCAGCCGTACATCCTCTGCATCCAGCACCCGGTGACCACGGAATACGGCGACTCCTACCAGCAGATGTACGCCACGCTGGAAGCCCTGCACCGCCTGAAGACCCAGGTGCTGCTGGTCTATCCGAACCTGGATGCGGGCTCCGACGACATGATCGCGGCCATCCGCCACTTCGAACTCCGAAACAAAGACAGCGCCTGGCTGCACTGCTACAAGCACATTCCCATGGACGTATTCGTGAACCTCATGCGCCACGCCTCCTGCATGGTGGGCAATTCCAGCGCGGGCATCCGCGAGAGCTGTTACTTCGGCCTGCCCACGGTGAACGTCGGCACACGCCAGAACAATCGCACCCGGGGCGAGAACGTGGTCAACGTGGGCCACGAGGCCGAGGCCATCGAACGCGCCGTTCGCACCCAGATAGAGCACGGCCCTTACACCGTGGAGCATGTCTACGGTTCGGGTTCGGCCGGGACCAAGATCGCCGACCTGCTCAGCCGAGTTGACGTGAAGGTGCAGAAATAAACCGCATGGCGCAACGCGGCAGCAGGCTCACGGAGAACCGGACATGAACGCGCTCGAACGCTTCTCACTTGAGGGAAAGACCATCCTGCTCACGGGCGGCTGCGGCCTGCTTGGTCGGTATTTTGCGAAAACCCTGGCCTCGGCCGGGGTACGCGTGTTGGTCTCGGGGAGAAACGAGGCCGCCTGCAGCGCCTTGGCCGAGCCGCTGGGTGGTCTCGGCATGGAGCTCGACGTGGCAGACAGGCAGAGCGTGGCCAATGCATTCTCCCGCCTTGCCGATGCGGGCGAAAGGCTCGACGGGCTGGTGAACCTCGCCTCCTTCAGCGCGCCCGCCGCTGCCGATTCCGAAGCCTCGAACAACGACGGCTACGACCCCGAGATGTTCGTTCGCTCGCTCCAGGTGGACCTCGCCGGAACCTTCTTCTGCTGCACGGAGGCCGCGCGGATCATGTCCGCACAGGGCTCGGGCTCCATCGTCAACGTCTCTTCCATCTACGGCGAACGCGCGCCGGATCAATCCATCTACGAGGACATCGTGAACTCCGACGGTACGCCTTTCGTGAAGCCCCCGGGATACGGCGCGGCCAAGGCGGGGCTTGCGAACCTGACCCAGTACCTGGCCGGACGGCTCGGACGGGACGGCGTGCGCGTGAACGCACTGGTACTCGGCGGCGTGGAGGATGGGCAGAACCCCGGCTTTGTGCGCCGATATTCGGAGCGCACGGCCCTCGGGCGCATGGCCCGTCCGGAGGACTACGGTGCCGCCCTGGTGTTTTTGCTTTCCGAGGCCGCTTCCTATATGACAGGTGCGCGGCTGGTCCTGGACGGCGGATGGACCTCGTTCTAACTCGTTTATTTCACAGAGAACCTCCATGTATGATATCAATTTCTTCCGCAACACCCTGCCCCTGAAGAGAACCATTCTGAACGACCCCGAATCGGTGACGCCCGGGGAGGTGGAGGCCGAGTTCGAGAAGATTCGCAACAAGACCCCGCACATCTTCAACATCGAAACCACCAACGTATGCAACATGTCGTGCATCATGTGTCCTCGCCCCAAGCTCATGACCCGCAAGGTGCGCCACATGGACCACGAGCTCTTCCTGAAGCTGGTGGAGCAGATCGGTCCGCACGAGGCCGAAGACCTCCTTCGCTTCCGCGAGACCATCGCCGCCGAATACGGCATCACCGCCGAGGAGCGCTCGGAAAACGCCTTCTACTTCTACACCATTGCCCAGCACGTGATCCTGCACGGCTACGGCGAGCCGCTCCTCGACCCGCGCGTGGTGGAGCGCGTGCAGGCCATGACGGACCGTGCGATCCCCACCTATTTCTCCTGCGTTCCGCCGAACATCCGCATGGACCGCATGGCCCAGCTCTTCGACGCAGGGCTCGGAACCATCAAGTTCTCCATGGAATCCCTCGACCCCGAAGAGCAAAAGCGCGTTCGCGGCGAGCACTACGACCTGGAGCGCTCCCTGGGCATGATCCGCGAGGTGCTCGAATACAAGCAGAACCACCCCGAGGTGGACACCAACCTCGTGATCACCCTCATCGCCATGTCCGACTCCGACGCGGCGCTTGCGGAGCACCTGCGCTTCATCGATTACTGGAAGGACAGCCCGGTATACGCCTACGTCAAATCGCAGGACAACCGCTGGTTCTACGCCGAAGACGACACCAAGAACCGCTCGCACTACGCCACGCAGTACTGCGAGTTCGCCTGGACCAGCCTCTCCGTCATGTCCGGCGGCCAGGTGGTCCCCTGCACCCAAGATTTTGATGCCGAGATGACCCTGGGCGATGCCAACACGCAAACCCTCTCCGAAATCTGGAACGGCGAGAGCTACCGGGCCTTCCGCCACGCCCATGCCACGGGCGAGGGCATCGAGCGCTACAAATGTCACAACCGTTGCGACCTGCCCAAGCTCTACCAGCGGCTGGCCCTGGGGTAGCCGAGACCGACGAACGCGCACATGCCGAAAACACTGAGCATCATCCCGGCCAGGGGGGGCTCCAAGGGGCTGCCCAGAAAAAACGTGCTGCCCTTTTGCGGCAAGCCGCTCATCGCCCACACCATTGAGGCGAGCCTTGCCTGCACGTACATCGACGACACCATCGTCAGCACCGAAGACGCCGAGATACGCGCGGTTTCGGAACAATACGGGGCAGAGGTCGTGGCCCGCCCGCCCCAGCTGGCCACGGACGAAGCCGAGGTGCATGACGCCGTGCTGAACCTCATCGCCTCGCTTGAAAAGCAGGGACGAAAATACGACTATATCGTGCTGCTGCAACCCACCTCCCCGCTGAGGACGGCCCGCCACCTGAACGAAAGCTTCGAGGCCTTCGTCGAATCGGGTGCAGCGAGCCTTGTGGGTGTCACCCACTCCGAGCACCACCCCTACAAGAGCGTCGTGATTGAGGACCGGTTCCTGACCCCGCTGTTCGACGCCCGGAGCATGGAATCGCGCAGGCAGGACCTGCCTGAAACCTACCGCATCACCGGTGCGATATACATCGTGAAGACCGAGGATTTCGTGCGCGAGCGCTCCTTCTTCATCACGCCCACCTGTCCGTACGTCATGTCCGCCCATGCCAGCGTGGACATCGACACCGACCTCGACATGGCGTTCGCCGAACTCATCAGAAGCAGAGGATAGCCACATGGCCCACGTGCGCATCATACCCAGGCTCGACATCAAGGGGCCGAACCTGGTGAAGGGCATCCATTTCGAGGGACTTCGCGTGCTCGGCAAGCCGGAAGACTTCGCCCGCCACTACTATGAAAGCGGCGCGGACGAGCTGATCTATCAGGACGCAGTGGCCAGCCTGTACGGCCGAAACTCCCTGCTCGACATCGTGGAGAAGACCGCAAGGGAAATCTTCATTCCCCTTGCCGTGGGCGGCGGGCTCAGAAGCGTGGAAGACATCAACCGCGTGCTGCGCGCCGGGGCGGACAAGGTTTCGCTGAACACCGCGGCCATCGGCAACCCCGGGCTCATCTCCGAGGCGGCGCGCCGCTTCGGCTCGTCCACCATCATCGTGTCCATCGAGGCCGTGAAGACCCCGAAGGGATATGAAGCGCTCACGGACTACGGCCGCGAGACCTCGGGAAAGGACGCCATCGAGTGGGCCCGGCAGGCCGTCTCGCTCGGCGCGGGCGAGCTGATGGTCACCTCCATCACCAACGAGGGCACGGGCAAGGGCTTCGACCTTGAGCTCATCCGCACCATCGCGGAGTCCGTGTCCGTGCCGGTGATCGCCGGCGGAGGCGCGGGCAGCGCGGAGCACGTGCACGAGGTGATCGAGATCGGCCGGGCCGAGGCCGTGGCCCTCGCCTCCATCCTGCACTACGACTTCGTGAACCGCCACCGCGCCACGGACAAGGACTACGAGACCGAGGGCAACACGGAATTTCTGAAGAAGGGAACCGGCTTCAGCAAGGTGCAGGCCTCCTCGCTTCCGCAGATCAAACGCCACCTCGCCCAGCGCGGAGTGGACTGCCGCCCGCCCCGGGAGGAGTGCTGATGAACGCCCCGAGCCGCCCCACAGTGGCCATCGTGGACTACCGCCTCGGCAACCTCTACTCCGTGAAGCTCGCCTGCGAGCACGCGGGCATGGAGGCCGCCGTCACCTCGGACAAGAGCGAGATTCTCGGTGCGGACGCCGTGATTCTGCCGGGTGTCGGAGCCTTCGGCGATGCCATGCAGACCTTGAGGGAGCTTGATCTTGTGCACGTGCTGAAGGACGTTGCCCAGCGGGGAACTCCGCTCTACGGCATCTGCCTCGGCCTGCAACTGCTCATGGAAACCAGCGAGGAATTCGGTGCGCACGAGGGGCTGGGCATCCTCAAGGGCACGGTGGTCAGCCTCGGCTCGCCCCGTGAGGGCGGGCGCACGCTCAAGGTTCCGCAGGTGGGCTGGAATTCCATCACCCCGCCCGAAGGCAGGGGCTTCGAGGGCTCCCCCCTCGCCTGTGTTTCCCCGGGAGAGCGTTTCTACTTCGTGCACTCCTTCGTGGTCGTGCCGCAGGACCCGGAGGTCGTCTGCTCGCTTACGAAATACGGCGACGTTGAGTTCTGCTCCAGTGTGCGCTATGGGAACGTCTTCGCGTGCCAGTTCCACCCGGAGCGCAGCGGCGCGCGCGGCCTCGCGGTGTACCGCCACATCGCGCAGAATCTAGCCCGATAAAGGATTTTCCAATGACCAAGACCATGTACGGCTTGCCCGAGAAAGTCGTCTTCTGCAAGCGCTGCATCACGTCCAACCAGCGCCCCTCTTCCATTCCCGAATTCATGCACAAGCCCGACCGCGAGGGCGCGCACTACATGAACATCGACGAGGAAGGCATTTGCGATGCCTGCCGCTTTGCAGACGAAAAGGAATCCATCGACTGGGAGAAGAAGGAGCAGGAGCTGCTCGAACTGCTCGACAAACACCGCTCCAAGGACGGTTCCTACGACTGCATCGTGCCCGGCTCCGGCGGCAAGGACTCCGCCTATGCCGCGCACCTCCTGAAGTACAAGTACGGCATGCATCCGCTGACCGTGACCTGGCCGCCCATCCTCTACACGGACTACGGCTACGAGAACTGGAAGAACTGGGTCGAGATCGGCGGGTTCGACAACATAGTCTACAAGCCCAACGGCAGGATGCACCGCCTGCTGACCAAGCTTTCCATCCAGAACCTGCTGCACCCCTTCCAGACCTTCATCCTCGGCCAGAAGAACATGGCCCCGAAACTCGCCGCGAAGTTCGGCATAGAGCTCGTTTTCTACGGCGAAAACCCCGCCGAATACGGCAACCCCATCGCTGACAACGAAACCGCCATGCGCGACCGCTCATTCTGGGTGATGCAGAACCTCGACAGCCTCTACCTTGCCGGCCTGCCCATCCCTGAGCTCATGGAAAAGTACAATGTGAGCCTGGGCGACCTCATGACCTATCTGCCCATTCCGGCAGGCGAGCTGGACAACAAGAAGATCGAGGTCCGCTACCTCGGCTACTACGTGAAGTGGATTCCGCAGGAGGCGTACTACTACGCCGTGGAGCACACGGGCTTCCAGGCGCGCCCCTTCCGCACCGAGGGAACCTACTCCAAGTATAATTCCATCGACGACAAGATCGACGACCTGCACTACTACACGACGCACATCAAGTTCGGCATCGGCCGTACCGTGTACGACGCCTCGCAGGAAATCTGGAATCGACACCTGACCCGCGAGGAGGCGCTGGCCCTGGCCAGGCAATACGACGGCGAACGCCCGAAGCGCTACCTGAACGTAGTGCTGGACTACATCGAGATGACCGAGGAGCAGTTCGACGATCTGCTCG
>JBFWJM010000160.1:0-7486 GCA_050253205.1 Desulfovibrionaceae bacterium | reverse complement strand
GGGGTGGATGATCTCCCCCGCAATGGCCGAGGCCGCCGCAACCGCCGGGTTGGAGAGGTAGACCTCGGATTCCAGGCTGCCCATGCGGCCCTTGAAGTTGCGGTTGGTGGTGGCTATGGCGCGCTCGCCCCCGGCGAGGATGCCCATGTGCCCGCCGAGGCACGGCCCGCAGGTGGGCGGGCCCACGATACACCCGGCGTCCATGAAGACCTCCATGAGCCCCTCGCGCATGCACTGCTTCCAGATGAGCGGGGTGGCGGGCAGGATGATGCAGCGCACCTTGGGGTCCACCTTCCTGCCCTTGAGCACGGCGGCGGCCTCGCGCATGTCCTCGATGCGCCCGTTGGTGCAGGAGCCCACCACGGCCTGGTGGATGCGCAGACCGGAGATCTCGTCCACGGGCTTCACGTTGTCGGGCAGGTGCGGACAGGCCACCTGGGGGGGCATGTCGGCCACGTTGATGTCGATGACGCGCTCGTACCCCGCGCCCGCGTCCGGGGCGAGGGCGGCGTCAGCCTTGCGCCCGGCCTGCACGGCGTATTCCAGGGTCTTGGCGTCCGCAGTGAAGAGCCCCACCTTGCCACCCGCCTCGATGGCCATGTTGGCCATGGTCATGCGGCCCTCCACGCTGAGCGCGTCCACGGCCTCGCCGCCGAACTCCAGCGCCTTGTAAAGCGCGCCGGAGACCCCCGTGATGGAGATGAGCTTCAGCATGTAGTCCTTGGCCCCCACAAAGGGCTCGGGCGAGCCGCTGATCTCCACGCGGATGGTGGGCGGCACCTTGAACCACGTCTCGCCGAGCGCCATGGCCGCGCCCACGTCCGTGGAGCCCATGCCCGTGGCAAACGCGCCGAGGCCGCCGTAGGTGCAGGTATGGCTATCCGCGCCCACGACCACCATGCCGGGGCCGACAATGCCCTTCTCGGGCAGCAGCGCGTGCTCCACACCCACCTCGCCGCACTCGTAGTAGTGGGTGACGCCCATCTCCTCGGCGAACTCGCGCACGAGCTTCACCTGCTCGGCGGAGTCGATGTCCTTGTTGGGGGTGAAGTGGTCGCACACCAGGGCGACCTTGTCCTTATCAAAGACCCGCTTCGCGCCCATGGCCCGGAAGGCCTTGATGGCCAGGGGGGCGGTGATGTCGTTGGCCAGGACCACGTCCACCCGGCACTGGACGATCTGCCCCGGCCCGGCGACCTCCTGGTCCGTGTGCGCCTGCAATATCTTTTCGGCTACAGTGAGGGCCATTCCCGCTTCTCCTCCTTGGTCTTTTCCAGTCTGTTCAGTGCGTTGACAAAAGCCATGGCCGAGGCCTTGATGACGTCGCCGTCATTGGCCCGGCCCACAGCGCGGATGCCGTGGTCCTCGATGCGCACGGACACGCCCGCGAGGGCGTCCGTGCCTTCGGTCACGGCGTTCACCTGATATCTCTCCAATACAGGGAATACGTCAACCAGCTCGCACACGGCCCCGAAGACCGCGTCCACGCAGCCCACGCCGAAGCGGCTGGCGCGCTTCTCGCGCACGACCTTGTCCCCCTCCACGAATTCCATGACCACGGCGGCGTTGGCCGGAACGGCCCCGGCCCCGGTGGAAACGGACATGTCCTTGATGCGGTAGCGGTCGCGCTTGCGGTGGACCTTCTCCAGCACCAGGGCCTCCACGTCCTCGTCGTGGATCTGGACCTTCCTGTCGGCCAGGTCCTTCACCGCCGCGAAGACCACGGCCAGCTGCTCCTCGTTGAGCCTGTAGCCCAGCTCCTCGACCTTGGCCTTGATGGCATGGGAGCCCGAGTGCTTGCCGATGACGATGTTGGTTCCCGCACGGCCCACGGAGGTGGGCGTCATGATCTCGTAGGTCAGCGGGTTCTTGAGCATGCCGTCCTGGTGCACGCCGGACTCATGGGCGAACGCGTTGGTGCCCACGATGGCCTTGTACGGCGGAATGGGCTGGCCGATGATCTGCGAGAGCAGGCGGCAGGAGGGGAAGAGCTGCTCGGTGACGATGCCGGTCTCCACGTTGTACAGCTCGCGGCGGGTGTTCAGCGCCATGGCCACCTCCTCCAGGGAGGCGTTGCCCGCGCGCTCGCCGATGCCGGAGACGGTGCACTCCGCCTGCCTGGCCCCGGCCTGGATGGCGGCCAGGGTGTTGGCCACGGCCAGGCCCAGGTCGTTGTGGCAGTGCACGGAGAACACGGCCTTGTCCGCGCCGGGCACGTTCTCCATGAGGTACTTGATGAGCTGGTGGTACTCGTGGGGCTGGGCGTAGCCCACGGTGTCGGGAATGTTCACGGTGGTGGCCCCGCAAGCGATGGCCTCCCCGGTGATCTTGGCCAGGAACTGCCAGTCCGAACGGGAGGCGTCCTCGGCGGACCACTCCACGTTGTTGGTCAGCGAGGCCGCGTGGCTCACGGCCTTGCGGGTCATTTCGATGACCTCATCCGGGCTCTTCTGGAGCTTGTGGGTCATGTGGATGTCGCTGGTGGCGATGAAGGTGTGGATGCGCGGATGCCGCGCGCCCTTCACGGCTTCCCAGGCGCGGTCGATGTCGGGCACCATGGCCCGGCACAGCCCGGCCACCTGGATGTTCTTGACGCTGGCGGCGATGGCCTGCACGGCCTCGAAGTCGCCCTGGCTGGCGGCGGGGAAGCCCGCCTCGATGATGTCCACGCCCAGGGTTTCGAGCTGCTGGGCCATGGAGATTTTCTCGGCGGTGTTCATGGTCGCGCCGGGGGATTGCTCGCCGTCGCGCAGCGTGGTGTCGAAAAAGTACACACGGTCAGACATGATGGCTCCTTTTCGGATGCTGGTTCTGCCGGGGCGGGCCACCACGGATACGAGAAAAGACTGGCTTCGCGGCGGGTGCCCCGGACGGCACGGTATGGACGAAGAGGGGGTGCGCCCGCGAGGGCGCGGCGATTCTTCCTAGCCTAGGAAGAAAGGTAGGGATAGTAGCCGGAGGCTCGGATGGGAGGCCGCGAAGGCCGAGGAAATTCCCGATTCCATGGACGGACCATGTACCAAGCGTGCGGGGTTGTCAACCGACTTTCGCCCCTGCGAGCCCCAACGCCGCCGCCCCCCGCCGGAGGCCCGCCCCCGGCAGGCAAGGAGTGCGCTCGTATCTTTCCACCATATCGGCATGTTGCGCACAACATGGCGCGCTGCGGGGCAATGGTGTTTTTCAGCTTTCCGCCAGAACGCACGAGGCCGTGACCGAACGGCCCCGGCCCCATTGGAGCAAAGACGTGTGGCGTCAGTTCGCGCCGGGCTCGTCGGGCCTTCTGCCGCCCTCGGGGGCCACGCGCGCGCCGCGCCGGGCGAGGTAGAGGAGCGTGTAGCCCACACCCCAGAGCACGTACGTCAGGAAAAAGACGAACAGCAGCAGCCGGGGCCGCGAGGCCACCAGCACGAAGAGCAGCAGCGCCGCCACCATGGTGGAGAAGGAATGGGCGCGGAAGTAGCCGAACTCCTTGAACGAGAAGAACCGAATGGTGGAGACCATGAGAAAGGAGAGGCCGAAGGCCAGCACGAGGCAGGCCGTGGGCAGCACGACGTGGGCCAGGTTCGCGGGGAGGTACGAGGAGGCCAGGCAGGTGGAGGCGAGCATGCACGCCGCAGCAGGGATGGGCAGGCCGATGAAGTACTTCTTGGAGATGACCTTGGTGGTGACGTTGAACCGCGCCAGGCGCAGCGCCCCGCAGGCGATGAACAGGAACGAGGCCATGAGCCCCAGGCGGCCGAAGTCTTCCAACTGCCAGAGGTAGGCCATGACGGCCGGGGAGACGCCGAAGGCCACGAGGTCGGCCAGGGAGTCGAGCTGCACGCCGAATTCACTGGTGGTGTTGGTCATGCGGGCCACCTTGCCGTCCAGCCCGTCGAACACGCAGCTGCCGAGGATGGCCCAGGAGGCGGCCACGAAATCGCCCTCGACGGACCACATGATGCCCAGGAACCCGAGGAACAGGCTCGCTATGGTCAGCATGTTGGGCAGGACGTAGATGCCGCGATGGCGGGGAACACGCTCGCTCATGCGCCGACCTTCCTGCGCGCCACGATGGTCTCCCCGGCGTGGACGCGGTCGCCCACGAACACGGCCGGATCGAAGCCCTCGGGCAGGTAGAGGTCCACCCGGGAGCCGAACTTGATGAGCCCGAAGCGGTCGGCCCGCTTGAGCTTGTCGCCCTTCTCCACGAAGCAGACGATGCGCCGCGCCACGAGCCCGGCGATCTGGACCATGGTGAAGCGCTGGTTGCCCTTGCCCGTCAGTTCCACGATGTTGCGCTCGTTGTGCTCGCTGGCCTTGTCCAGGGAGGCGTTGAAGAACTTGCCCGGTATGTAGCGGATGGACTCGATCTTGGCCGAGACGGGCATGCGGTTCACGTGCACGTCGAAGACGTTCATGAAGATGCAGACCACGGGCCGCTCCTCCCCGGAGACGGGGTCCACGGCGCGGCCGCTCTTGATGATCTTGCCGTCGGCCGGGGCCACCACGGCCTCGGCGTCGTCGGGCTGCACGCGCTCGGGGTCGCGGAAAAAGTGGCCCACGAAGGCCGTGAGCCCCAGGCCCACCAGGGCGAGCAGGTTCCAGCCCATGACGGCCAGCACCAGGGTGGCGAAGGCGGTCAGGCCGAGAAAGGGCAGCCCCTCTGGGCTGAAGCCTGTGGAACGGTTGAGCATCGGTCCTCCATATATATGGCCGCGCGGACAGGCGCGAAAATCTTCACGGGAACGTTACCCGGAGCCCGGAGCGAGGTCAATAAAAGCTGGTCCCGCCCCGGAGCGCGCCCTTGCATCCTCCCCGGCGCGGGCGTATCTGCCCCGGATGCACTGGTTCCCCCTGGCCCTGGCCACTGCCTTCTTCACCGCCACCGAGGCGGCGCTGCTCACGCGGTTCTTCTCCGACCGCACGCCCTGGGAGCTGACGGCCGCGCCCTTCCCCTACCTGCTACCCCTGTTCGGGGTCACGGTGCTGCTGCTCCCCCCGCTGGAGGCGGCCCCGGGGTTCTGGCCGCTTTTGGCGGGCTACCTGCCGCTGAACGTCCTGGCCCTGATCCTCCACTTCCGGGCCATCCACCTCTCGCAGCTCTCGCTGGTCATGCCTTTCCTGTCGCTGACGCCCATCTTCGTCTGCCTCACGGGCTTCCTCTTCCTGGGAGAGATGCCGAGCGGGCTGGGGGCGCTGGGCATCGCGCTCACCGTGGCGGGTGGCTGGGTCCTGGCGCGCGACCCGGCGGACCGCACGCTCCTCGGCCCGCTCCGGGCCCTGGCGAGGGATCAGGGCGCGCTGTGCATGCTCGCGGCGGCGGTGTGCTACGCGCTGAACTCCGTGCTCGGCAAGATGCTCATCCTGCGTTCCTCCCCGCTCCATGCCGCCAACGTCTTCTTCCTGGTCTTCACGGTCACGGTGCTGGCCCTGGGCGAGGCCTCCGGCAGGGCGAAGATCCGCACCGCGCTGGAGCGCCCGGTGCAGGGTGCGCTGGTGGCGCTGTTCATCTACCTCCACATCCAGTGCCACCACCTGGCGCTGGCCCAGGTGGACACGGCGTACATGATGGCCATCAAGCGCACGGCCGGGCTGTTCAGCGTGTTCTATGGCTGGCTGTTCTTCCGGGAGGCGAACATCCCCTCCCGGCTGGCGGGCGCGGCGATCATCAGCGCGGGGGCCGCGCTTATCGCCTTCCAGGGCTGAATCAGCCCGCGGTGCCGGGGTCGGAGAGGCGGTGCAACGGCAGCAGGCGGCCGTTGACGAACACGCCCTGCGGGTGGAACGCCGCGTCCGCGTATTCCGCCGGGCACTGGAACCCGTTGATGCGCGAGAAGATGAGCGAGGCATTCATCTCCCGCCCGTAGGCGATGATCCCCTCGGGGAAGAAGGCCGCGCGCTCCGTCGGGCCGCCCAGTGCGCGGAACACCGCCCGCCACGGGGCAAAGAAGCGCTCCTCCGTGAGCCGGGCCGAGGCGTCGCTGCCCAGGGTGGTGGTCACCAGGGAGACGGGCCTGCCGCCGAGCATGGCATAGGCCTCGGGCAGGGCCGGGTCCGATGCCACCACGTTGCCCGCGCCCAGGCTGCGCAGCAGCTCGCCCGAGCGCTCGGCCACGGCCTCGTCCTGCTCCACCCCCCAGGCCTCCACGGCCGAGAAACCCAACCGCCGGGCGAGGATGGCCCCGCCGAGCACAAAGAGCCCGGCCCCGGAGCGCACGTCGAGCCCCAGGAAGCGCGAGCCCGTGGCCGCCGGGACCGTGGCCAGCAGTTCGCCGAGCAGCAGCGCCGCGCGGCGAGCATCCGCCGGGAAGGCCAAGGCCGGAGCAAAGCGCCGCAGACGGTTCATGAGCTCGATGTCGTCGTCGGGCTCGTTGAGGCTCCCGCAGCGGGCGTAGAGCCCGAGCAGGCGGTCCAGCTCCTCGGGCGGGACAGGGTTCTCCTGCGCGCCGGGGTGGACGAAGGCGAAGAAATACTTGGCGGCGAGGTTCAGCAGAGCCGCGTCCGTGGGGCGGAAGCCCGGGTCGCTCAGGCGCTCCACCTCACGTCGCAGCGGGGTGCCGTCAAGGTGAACCAGAACGGGCGAAAGCGGCCCGGGGGTCATGGTCCTGGGCCCGTGCGTCTCCTGCCCCAGCGCGGCGCGTACCTGCATCATCCGTCTCCTTGTGCCCACCGATATGCGGGCAGCTTTTTCCTGTGCCGGGAGGTTTGCACGCCCCGTGCCTGCGCCGCCTCCAAGCGGGAAAAAATCCGAGCGTAAAGAAACAATAAGAATACAATGCGGCAAGTTACAAAAGGCCGAAACAAACCAGAAACACGGCGCGAGCCATTTCCCGTGGACGCAGACGGCCCGCGCTGGTACATCGTGCCGAGGAGACGACCATGAAGAAACACGCCGAGGACCTCATCCTCATCGACAGGGACAAGTGCAAGAAGGACTGCATCTGCGAGCTGGAGTGCCCCTTCGACCTCATCTATTATGGAGAGGACGGCTACCCGAGGATACGCAAGGCCGCCAAGAAGCAGTGCATCGCCTGCGGGCACTGTGTCACGGTCTGCCCGCACCAAGCCTTCGACCTCAAGCTCCTGCGGCTGGAGAACTGCGAGCCCATCGACCGCGAACTCCTGCCCGAGTCCGAGGAAGTGGCCATGTTCATCAAGTCGCGCCGATCCATCCGCACCTTCCGCAAGAAGCCCGTGGACCGCGAGACCCTGTCCTGGATGCTCGACGTGGCCCGCTACGCCCCCAGCGCGCACAACGTCCAGCCCGTGCGCTGGATCATGGTCAGCGACCGGGAGAAGATCCAGCGTCTGGCCGGGATCATCATCGAGTGGATGGCCGCCCACAAGCTCTACCCCGGCGTGGTCCGCGCCTGGCGCAATGAAGGCGAGGACAAGGTCCTGCGCCACGCGCCGCACCTGGCCGTGGCGTATGCGCGCACCGACGGTGAGAATCCGGCCGAGGATTGCTCCATCGCCACGACCTACCTGGAGCTTGCCGGGCACG
>JBFWJM010000159.1:0-7505 GCA_050253205.1 Desulfovibrionaceae bacterium | reverse complement strand
GGCCGCCGGGTTGCAGGGCGTCCAGCGCCGAGGTCGCGGGAATGTTGGCGTGGGGGACCAGGAGGCGCAGCAGCGCCGTGGCCCTGTTTGAGATATCCACGGAGCCGGGCTTCCCGCTGGCGAGCGGCGTGCCTGGGTGGGGCACGAAGGGGCCGACCGCGATCATGTCCGGGTCCAGCTCTGCCAGGAAGCGGATGTCCCGCAGGAGGTCGAGAAGGTCGGCACCAGGCAGCCCGGTGATGACGCCCGTCCCCACCTCGAAGCCCAGCGCGCGCAGCCCTTCCAGGCGGTGCAGCCGCGAGCGGAAGTCTTCACCGTTGCGCAGACGTTTGTAAAGGATGTCGCTCGTGGTCTCCAGCTTCAGCAGACAGCGGTCGGCGCCGCATTCCCGCCAGTAAGCGTATTCGTCGAGGTCCCTGTCCCCCAGGGAGAGGGTCACGGCCACGCAGTGGCGGGCCTTGATGCTTCGGATCAGTTCCCCGATGCACTCCGGGGAGTAGCTGAAATCGTCTCCGGACTGGAGGACCACGGTTCCGGCCCCGAACCGCACGGCCTCGTCCGCCGCCTGTAGAATCTCCCCCGGTTCGAGCCGGTAGCGGGCGATGCCCCTGCTCCCCGCCCGCAGGCCGCAGTAGTGGCAGCTCTTGTTGCAGACGTTGGAAAATTCGATGACGCCGCGCAGAAACACCTCCGCTCCGTAGACGCGCCTCTTCTCCCCGTCCGCAAGGCGGAAAAGCTCCTCGTCCGCTCGTCCCAGAAGATGGTTGAGTATTTCGTGGTCGTTCAGGTGCATGGTGCCTCGCTTGTTCGGTTCGGGCCCATGGCCCGGGCGCATTCGCATACGAGCCGGAAGGCGGCTGTTTCCTCTGGTGTGGCGCTCTCCGGGGGGCGTCCCGCGTCCGCCCAGCGCAGAAGCCGCTCCACGTCCGAGTCGACCTTGCACCAGAAGCCTTCGGGCGCATGCTCCGCACAGTGGGCGTAGTGGCCGAAGATGATGGCGTCGTCGATGATCACCAGCGGAAGGCTCGGCGGCATGCGGGCCGGGTGCACGCGGACGCGGTCCGGATAGTCCCGGGCGAGCGAGAGCAGAAAGGCGTGCGACGCGGCGAGTTCCTCCTCGGCCTGGCGGGGCGAAACGTCGAAGCGCAGGCAGCGGAGGAAGGAGTCTCGCCACGGCGTGGTGTTCTCCGGCGGCAGCTCCACCACATCCAGACCGAGGAACCCGGCATGGGAGAGCGCCATGCGGAGTGCCTCCGCATGGCGGGGGGAGGCGAACGCCCCGTACACCCCCGCATGCAGGATGATGCGCCGCTTCGCGCCGGAGAACAGCGTCGGCAGGTCGAGGGCGGTGATTCCTACGAACAATCCGGTCATTTCCCCATCCTCCGCATGTCTTCGGGTGTGAACCCGAGGCGGCAAAGCCGCTCCGGGGTCAGCAGTTGGCGTATCTCCCCGGCCGGGGCGATGCCCATGGCCTCCGCTTCGTCGGCGATGCTTCTCCCCGAAGTCCGGGCGCTTGCGAGCAGCTCGGACACTTTGTCATAGCCGATGAGAGGAACGAGCACCGTGGCCAGCGCCTCGCTCTGGCGCACCAGTTCGCGGCAGCGTTCCTCCCGGGGCTCGATGCCGCGCACGCAGCGCTCGGCCAGGCCCCGGGCCGCACCCGAGAGCAGCGTGAGGGATTCGAGCAGCGTGTGCGCCACGAGCGGCATGAGGTGGTTGAGCTCCAGTTGGCCCATGGAGGCGGCCGTGGCCAGCACCTGGTCGTTGCCCATGACGCGCAACGCCGCCTGGGTGGCCGCCTCGGGCATCACGGGGTTGATCTTCCCGGCCATGATGGAGGAACCGGCCTGCAATGGCGGCAGCGCCAGCTCCCCGAACCCGGCATGCGGCCCGCTGGAGAGCAGGCGGAGGTCCGAGCAGACCTTGACCAGCGTGACGGCGAAGGCCTTGAGCATGCCCGAGACCTCCACGAAGGGGTCGAGGTTTTGTGTCGCGTCCACGAGGTTCTCGGCGCGGGAGACGGGCAGGCCCGTCACCAGGCGCAGATCGCCGGCCACGCGCAGCACGTAGTCCCTGGGCGCGCCGAGCCCGGTGCCGATGGCCGTGCCGCCGAGGTTCACCTTCTTGATCCGCTCGCGGCATTTGAAGATGCGCCAGCGGTCGCGGGCCACGGCGTCGGCGAAGGCCCCGAAGGTCATGCCCATTGTGGTGGGCACGGCGTCCATGAGTTCCGTGCGCCCCACCCTGACCACCCCGCGCATGCGCCCTTCAGCCTCCTGGAGGGCCTCCTGGAGGGCGGATATCCGTGCTTCCAGCTCGGCCAGGAGGACCAGCGCCGCCACGCGCACCGCCGTGGGATACACGTCGTTGGTGGACTGGTGCAGGTTCACGTGGTGCAGGGGGTGGACCAGCGACTCCCGCCCCCGGCCCCCTCCCAGCAATTCGGAGGCGCGGTTGGCCAGCACCTCGTTGGCGTTCATGTTCATGGACGTGCCCGCTCCGCCCTGGAAGGGGTCCACCACAAAGTGCCCGCCCCACTGGCCTTCGGCCACCTCCTGGCAGGCGGCGATGATCGCCTCCGCCACTTCGGGCTCCAGGAACCCCAGCTCCAGGTTGGCCCTGGCGCAGGCGTGTTTCACCTGGGCCAGGGCCGCCACCAGCGCGGGGTGCGGCGCGTATCCCGAGAACGGGAAGTTCAGCGCCGCTCGCCTGGTGTGGATGCCGTAGAGGGCGTCCGACGGGACGGGCAGTTCGCCGAGGGCGTCGCGCTCCAGGCGCTCGCCCCCGGCCCTGTCGTTCGTCGTTTGGTTGCGCATGGACGCCTACAAGTACAGGTCGCGCTCGCCCGCCTCCATGCGCGCGAGCCTGTCCGTGAGCAGGGACTTGCGGTCCGCGTCCGGGTAGTGGGCCACCTCCCGCCGCAGGAGTTCCTCGCCGATCTTTCGGGTTTCCTCGGAGGCGTAGTCCAGCAGGTATTCCTTGAAGGTGAGCAGGCCGTTGGGCAGGCAGAACTTCTGGATGAACCCGGTCTTGGCCAGGGACATGAAGTGCTCGCCCGTGCGCCCCAGGCGGTAGCACGCCGTGCACCAGGAAGGTACGTAGCCGTGCTCCCCGGCAATGGAGCGGATGACCTCGTCCAGGCTGCGGCTGTCGCCGATACAGAATTGCTGCACGTCGGGACGGTCGTATTCCGGGTCGCTGTAGGCTCCGGGGTAGGTCCGCGAGCCGCCCGAGAGCTGGGAGACACCCACCTCCAGCAGCTCCTTGCGGAAGGCCGCATTCTCCCTGGTGGTCAGGATGAGGCCCGTGTAGGGCACGGCGAGGCGCAGCACGGCCACGATCTTCTTGAACTCGTGGTCGGTGGTCGGGTAGGGCGGATTGTAGGCGATGTCGGCGTTGAGCGCGGGTTCCAGCCGGGGGAAGGAGATGGTGTGCGGGCCCACGCCCCAGTCGCGCTCCAGCTGCGACGCATGGTGCAGCAGGCCGAGCACCTCGTAGATGGGGTCGTAGAGCCCGAAGAGTGCGCCCATGCCCACGTCGTCGATGCCCGCCTCCTGCGCGCGGTGCATGGCATGCAACCGCCAGAGGAAGTCGGTCTTGCGCCCGGCCACGTGCAGTTTTTCGTACGTGGGCCGATGGTAGGTCTCCTGGAAACACTGGTAGGTGCCGATGCCCACCTCGTGCAGCAGGCGGAAGCCCTCCACGTCCAGCGGCGCACAGTTGACGTTGACCCGGCGGATCTCGCCGCTTTTGGCCGAGGTGACGGCGTAGACGTCCTTCACCGTCTCGGCGATCCACTGCGCGCCGAGCCTCGGGTGCTCGCCGTAGACGAGCAGCAGCCGCTTGTGCCCGAGGTCCTCCAGCACGGAGACCTCCCTCCTGATCTCCTCGGAGTTCAGGGTGCGTCGGTCAAGTTCCTTGTTCTTGGCGTTGAACCCGCAATAGGCGCACTGGTTGCCGCACTCGTTGGTGATGTAAAGAGGTGCGAAAACCACCAGCCGATTGCCGTAGATGGCCTTCTTGATGGCGATGGCCGTCTCGAAGATCGCCTCGTCGAGATCCCGGTCCTGGTTGTAGAGCAGCGCGGCCGCCTCGTCGGGGTCGAGCCCCTGGCGCTCCCTCGCCTTGAGGAGAATCTCCCTCACCAGCCCGGGGGACGGATTCTTCGCCTTCTCCATCTCCGCGTGGATCAATTCCTCATTGACGAAATTCACCAGCCCCTCGCCGAGCGTGCTATCCTTTTTCATGATCTTGCCCCCTTTTGATTAGACCAGCAGCGACTTGACCTGGACGCCTTCGAGCATGCCGAGTTTTCCCGTCAACGCGCCCACCTCGTCGGTGGTCGCCTCGAAGATCAGGTCGATGATGTGGACCCCGCGTTCCTTGAACGGCAGCCCCATCCTGCCAACGATCATCTCGCCATGATCGCTGAGGATGGAGTTGACCGTGGCCGCGGCCTTGTTTCGGTCCTTGATGATGATGCCGATGATGCCGAGTCTTTTCTCCACAACGAAACCTCCATTTTCATGGTTCTCTGCCAGGAAGGCGAGAGCCGGGTGAGCGCTCCCGGGCGGTCGTCGTGCGAAGGGTGGCGGGGCTTTCCGGAGCGAGGCTGCACTGGGGGCGGCAGAGTCCAGAAGGCTCCACCCTGGGGTTCAGGCATCCCCTTCCCGCAGGCAGATTCTCCGAATGGAGGTGTTCTGCGAAAAGAGATACGGCAACTTGTGTTACTAATCAAGAAAAAATTACACGATTAGAATATGAATTTAATTTTCATATCCAAGTAGTTGGCGAGCAAGGCGGGTCAGAAGGAGGAGAGATGCGGGGAAGGGGGAGAGACGTTCGGCCCTAGGTTCAGAGTGGTCCTCACCGCAGGTCGACGTCGTTGAGAGGGCTAGAGGTGCAGCGTGATGCCGTGGGCCTTCAGGGCCGCCACATTGGCGCTGCGGTCGATGTAGTGGGTGTGCAGCAGCTGGTGCGACATGTGCCCGCAGGGACCCTCGTGCAGGAAGCCTTCCTTGTGGTCGTAGAGCTTCTTGATCATGGGGTTGTCCTGCGACTTGCGGAGTTTGTATATCTTCGCGTCGGCATCGTACACGGACTTCTGCCGCAGGCCGATGAAGTCCATGGCGCTGGCCACGGCCTCCTTGGTCACGTTGAAGCCGAGCAGCGAGTATCCGGCCAGCAGGCCGCAGGTCTTCATGAATCCGCGTCTGGTCATGTTCATGGTCGTGTCCTCCTTACGCGCCGACCCTGCGGGCCCGGAAGCGCTTGTTGATCTGGGCCACGGTGCTGCGGAACACGGACGCCCGGATGTCCGGGTCGACGGGCTGGCCGCCGCCGTTCACGCAGCCGCCGGGGCAGGTCATGATCTCGATGAAGTGATACGGGGACTTGCCCGCGCGCACCTCGTCGCAGAGCTTGGCCGCATTGGTCAGCCCGCTGGCCACGGCCACCTTCACGGTGCCGAAGCCGGGAACCTGCACGTCGGCGGTGTTGATGCCCTCGTGCGTGCGCACGACCTTGAGGTCCGGGTCCTTCAGCTTCTTGCCCGAGAGCACCTCGTACGCCAGGCGCAGGGCCGCTTCCATGACGCCGCCGCTGGTGCCGAAGATGGTGGCGGCACCGGTGGAATCGCCGAGGATGGGGTCCGGGTTCTGGGAGGGCAGGCTGTTGAAGGCGATGCCCGCCTTCTTGATCATGTAGGCCAGCTCGCGGGTGTTGATGGTGGCGTCGATGTCACGGAAGCCGCTGTCCGCCATTTCGGGGCGCAGGCCCTCGTATTTCTTGGCGATGCAGGGCATGATCGAGACCGTGTAGACGTTCTTGGCCTCGGTGTGGGTCTCGTGTGCGCCGTAGGTCTTGGCCAGGGGGCCAAGCATCCCGATGGGCGACTTGCAGCTCGACAGGTTGGGCATCAGGTCCGGGTAGAACGACTCCACGAACTTGACCCAGCCGGGGCAGCAGGAGGTGAACTGCGGCAGGGGCCGCGCGTCCTTCTTGCCCTGCTCCTGCACGCGCTGGATGAGCTCCGTGCCCTCTTCCATGATGGTCACGTCGGCGGTGAACTCGTTGTCCCAGATGTAGTCGAAGCCGAGTTGGCGCAGGGCCGCGTGCATCTTGCCGCCGACGTAGGTTCCCGTGGGCTCGCCGAAGCACTCGCCCAGTCCGTAGCGTACCGCCGGGGCGGGCATGGAGACGACGATGGTGTCGGGGTCCTTGAGTTTTTCGAATATCTCGTCCACGAACGAGACACCCTCGTAGATGGCCCCGTAGGGGCAGTTGGTGAGACACTGGCCGCAGTTCATGCACGCGGCGGGGTTGACCACCTGGTGGGTACCCTGCTCGTTGATGGACTGGATGGCCCCGGTGCCGCAGACATCCTCACAGCTCCCGCAGCCCTCGCACTTGGTGGCATCCACCTGGACAAAATAGATATTGTCCGGGTCCAGGCCTTTGAGTGCGTTGGTCTGGTACATGACGCCTTCAATCTCTCGCATCGTTCCCTCCTTATTGGGGTTGATTGAAGACAAGTCCGCCAGCGCAACAGCTGGCGGAGACTTGGGCGAAACTCCCGACATGGCATATCCTCCTTTGCCGCCAGGCCCCAACCGGCCCACAGCGTTAGCAAGATTTCTAAAAACGTAACACCATAGAGACACTATTTTTAAATTAGTATCCGTGTCAAGGGGCCTCGGGACCCGCATGGGCGGTATTCGCAGGTTTCGGGGGAAATCGGCGTGTGGCGTGGGCCGCCGGGGTTCGGTGAGGAGGCCCGGATGCCCTTTGCGCGGAATCGGAAAGGGGAGAAACAGCCCGCGAGCCCGGAGGACTGTCCTCGGAAGCAGCCGCCAGGGCCTTGCCCTCGCAGCCTTTTCTTCAGCGTCCTTCACGGACCGGACCCTGGGGACGCGTCCATCGATCCAGCAAACAGCGGATGCTCGAACGGGAAGCGTCAAGGGAAGTGGCGAGCCTGCCATGCGGCATGATTGCGTGCATGGTGCTCTGCAACTTGCAGGGCCGTCACAGCCCTGTCTTTGCGGGCGGTCTGCTAGCTGTGGTCGTGGTCGTGATCGGCTTCGCCGCCGTGGGCATGCTCGCGGTCCGTTGCATGCGCATCATGCCTGTGCTCATGGGCATGCTCATGGCCGTCCCCATGCGTGTGTCCGTGGTCGTGCCCATGCACGTGCCCATGCGTGTGCTCGTGCTCATGTTCGTGAGCATGCACGGTACCGTCGGCATGTTGATGCTCGTGAACGTGCCGGTGGCTGTGCTGGTGCTCGTGCTCGTGGGTTTCGCCCTGCCCGTGGGGATGCTCGTGGCGGTGCCTGTCTTCAGCGCTCATGACATTCTCCTTGGTTTTGCAATCCTGACAACAGGGTATCTCCGGTGGCGATGGAGTCAAGTAGAAGAGACGGGGGTGGAGGCCCCTTGGCAGCGCCGCAAGCATACGGCAGAGGGAAGAACGGCTTCCCTGCATTGCAGGCCACGCGGTTGTTTCG
>JBFWJM010000158.1:0-7585 GCA_050253205.1 Desulfovibrionaceae bacterium | reverse complement strand
GAGGATGGAATGTAGAAGCTGATTCTGATTTTCAATTTCAGCAAGGAAAGGAATCATGTCCGGCAAATCGATCAGCCTTGCCAGCCTGCGCAGTGGAGCCACCGCCCTGGTGGTGGGGCTCGATGTGGGCCGCAAGGCGCTTTCGCGTCTGGAATCCCTCGGCATCCTGCCGGGGTGTGAGGTCAGCGTGCTGACCAACAACCAGACCGGGCCGCTGCTGGTGTCCGTGGGGGAGGGCAAGATCATGGTCGAGCGGGGCATCGCTTCAAAGGTCATGGTGGTTTGATTCTGCTTTGCCCCGTCCGGGCGGTACGCGCGCCCGGGGGGTCGCCGTCCGGGGCGCAGCCGCCGCCTCAGGAGGGTCTTTTTTTACCCAATATGATGATAATGAAAATCAAAGTCGCATAGATCGCGGAGAGGAGTGCTTATGACGACGGGAAACGCCACACAGGAGGCGGGGGCGGGCATGACGCTGGATGAACTGAAACCCGGGCAGGGGTGCGTGATCAAGAGCAACAGCGCCACCGGAGCGCTCGGCCAGCGGCTCCTGGACCTCGGTTTCGTGCCCGGGGCCGAGATCCGCGTGGTGCGCAACGCGCCCCTGGTGGACCCGGTGGAGCTCGAACTGGACGGCTACTCCGTGAGCGTGCGCCACGACGAGGCGCGGCTGCTGGGGGTGGAGCGCATATGAAACCCGCTTCCGACATGCGCTCCGATGCCGCCGCAGGGCAGCGCTCCGTGGTCATTGCCCTGGCGGGCCAGCCCAACGCGGGCAAGTCCACGGTGTTCAACATGCTCACCGGGGCGCGCCAGCACGTGGCCAACTACCCAGGCGTCACCGTGGAGAAGAAGTCCGGCTTCTTCAAGGCCGGAGAGCTGCGCGCCCAGCTCGTGGACCTGCCGGGCACCTACAGCCTGACCTCCTATTCGCTGGAGGAGCGCGTCGCCCGGCAGTTCATCCTTGAGGAGCGGCCCGACCTCATCGTCAACGTGGTGGACGCCTCCAACCTCAAGCGAAATCTCTACCTGACCCTGCAGCTGCTGGAGTTCGGCGTTCCCCTCGTGCTCAACCTGAACATGATGGACGTGGCCCGCGGGCGGAACATGGACATCGACGTGGAGGCCCTCTCCAGGGGGCTGGGCGTGCCTGTGGTGCCCACCGTGGGCCGCAAGAGCGAGGGACGCGAGCCCCTTTGCCGGGCCATCCGCGCGACCTCCTCCGGGGGCGAGCGCCAGTCGTTCCACGTGGACTACGGGCCCATGGAGCCCGCCATCGAGAGCGTGCGCGGCCTGCTGGCCGGGGCCTTGCGCGAGGAGGCGGGCGTGCCGCTGCGCTGGCTGGCGGTGAAGCTCCTGGAAGGCGACGCCGAAGCCAGGGCCCTCACCGAGCGGCTGTGCACGGACGCCGACGCCATCCTTGCCCACGCCGAGGCCGACCGCCGACTATTCGAGGAGGAGCACAAGGAATCCCTGGACCGGCACGTGGCCGTCATCCGGCACATGAAGGCCGCGGAGGTCACCCGGACCTGCCTGCGCCACCAGGGCGAGCGCACCCAGCCGCTCTCCGACCGCATCGACCGCTTCGTCTGCCACCGCTGGTATGGCCCGACCATCCTCCTGGCCATCCTCCTCTGCCTGTACGAGATTTCCGTGGTCTGGGGCGGCGAGGTGGCGGGCTGGTTCTGGGGGGCGGACGTCTCCGTGCTCGGCTTCAAGCTGCCGTTCCATTTCTACGGCTGGAACGACATCGAGGCCCTGGCCGAGTCGCTCCTGCCCGCGCCCGGGGCCCTGGCGGACCCGCTGATCCGCTCCCTCGGGCAGTGGGTGGTCAAGTCCATCACCGCCATCCTCAACTACCTGCCCATCTTCCTGATCCTCTTCGCTCTCATCGCCGCGCTGGAGGACTCGGGCTACATGCCGCGCATGGCCTTCATCCTCGACAGGCTGTTCCGGCGCTTCGGTCTGCACGGCCAGTCCACCCTGCCCATGATTCTCGGCGGGGTCTACGTGGGCGGCTGCGCCATTCCTGGTGTCATGGCCACCAAGGCCATCCCGGACGAGCGCGCCCGCTTCGCCACCATCCTCATCGTGCCGCTCATGAACTGCCTTGCCAAGGTGCCCCTGTACCTGATCCTCATCTCCGCGTACTTCCCGGAGAACCAGGGCATGGCCATGTTCTTCATCGCCACGGTGACCCTGTTCATGGCCCTGCCCGTGGCCAAGCTTTTGACCATGACCGTGCTGAAGGGCCGGGAGACCGCCCCGTTCATCATGGAGATGCCGCCGTACCACCTGCCCACGCTCATGGGCGTGACCCGGCGCGCGGTGGAGCGGGTTTGGCTGTTCCTCAAGAAGATCGTCACCGTGGTGGCCGCCGTGGCGGTCATCGTCTTCGCGCTCATCCAGTTCCCCGGGCTCCCGGCGGAGCGCCAGGCCGAGTACGGAGCCCGTTGGAGTGAGGCCGTGGAGGGCTTCTTCGGCGAGATGGAGGGCACGGACCTGGGCGCACGCCTGGCCGAGGCCAACGGCGGCGACCACGAAGCCACGGTGCTGGGGATCATCCTCTTCGGCGACGACCTCAAGGCCGCCAAGCGCGGCGTCACGGACCAGGAGGAGGCCTCGGCCATCAACGCCCGCTTCGAGGAACAGAATCCGCTCTACGCCGCCGTGGTCCGCCGTGACGGCAAGGAGGGCAAGCTGGCGGCCAAGGCTCTCAAGAAGGCGGACCGCACCCGGGCCGACGTCCGCCGCGAGATGCGCACCGAGCGCTTCGAGAACAGCTTCCTGGGCCGCATGGGACGGGCCATCGAGCCTGTGACGCAGTACGCCGGGTTCAACTGGCGCATCAACATCGCACTGCTTTCGGCCTTCGCCGCCAAGGAGAACGCCGCCGCCACCCTGGGCTCCATCTACGGCATCGACGGCTCGGGCTCCGGCGGGGAGGCCGTGCAGGAGAGCATGCGCGCCGGGGAGGTGGGCTTCACCGCCCTGCACGCCCTGGCTTTGATGCTCTTCATGGCCCTGTACCCGCCGTGCATCCCCACCACCATCATGGTCCGGATGCAGACAGGCTCGGGCAAGTGGATGGCCTTTTCCATCATCTATCCCATGGTCCTCGGGCTGGGCGTGGCCGTGCTGGTGTTCTCCGGCGGGTCGCTGCTCGGCTTCACCGGAACCCAGGCCATGTGGACCTTCTACGGCCTCGCCGTGGCGGCCACGCTGGTCATGGGAGCCCTGCCGAACAGGGCGCAACCCTAGAAACCAAACCCACAAGGAGTGAGTCATGAAAACCCTGAAAGCACTGACCCTGGCCCTGGCCCTCACCGCGATCATCGCGCTGCCGGCCCTGGCGCACACCCCCCTGTGCGACTGCTTCGACAACGGCGACGGCACCGTGACCTGCGAGGGCGGCTTCTCCGACGGCTCCTCTGCCGCGGGCGTGGAGATGACCGTGCTGGACGGTTCCGGCGGCGAGTTGATCAAGGGCAAGATGAACGGCGACAGCGAGTTCACCTTCGACAAGCCCGCCGGGGACTACTCGGTCCTCTTCAACGCGGGCGAGGGCCACGCCGTGGAGATCAACGGCTCGGACATCGTCGAGTAGCCGCGTTCATGGATATGTGGGCGGGGAGGGCCCCCGCCCTTTTTGGAAAGGATATCATGAGAATGAAACTCAAAGTCAGGAGGAAGTGATGAAAAAAACCGTCATCGGCGTGTTCGCGCTGCTGGCCGTCGTGGCCATGGCCGCTCCGGCGTTTGCCCACTTCATGGTGGTCTACACCCCGGAAATCGCCCTGGACAAGGGAATCGACCTCGACATGCGCATGGTCTTCACCCACCCCGCCGAGGCGGGCCACACCATGGACATGGGCGGCATCCAGGAGTTCTACATGGTCAGCCAGCGCGGCGACGCCGAGCCGGAGAAGACCGACCTCATGTCCTACGTCAAGGAGATCACCTGGACCAACCCGGAGAGCTCCAACAAGGCGTTCTCCGCGCTCATCCCCAAAAAGCTCGTGCGCTCCATGGGTGACTACGTCTTCGTGCTCAAGCCCGGCTACTACCTGGAAAAAGAGGAAGACCTCTACATGACCCAGTTCACGAAGGTCATCGTGAACGTGGGCGGCATCCCCGGCAATTGGGCCGAGCCCGTGGGCCTGCCCTGCGAGATCGTCCCGCTCATCAAGCCCTATGCCATGTGGACCGGCAACGTGTTCAAGGGCCAGATCCTCTCCGAGGGCAAGCCCGTGCCCGGTGCCGAGGTCGAGGTGGAGTTCATGAGCCACATGCCCGACCTGGCCAAGAACGCCATGCCCGAGGGGGCCAGCGTGGAATACCCGCATGACGCCTTCGTCACCCAGACCATCGTCGCCGACGACAACGGCTACATCACCTTCGGCATCCCCAAGGCCGGGTGGTGGGGCTTCGCCGCCCTCGGTGTCGGCCCCGAGAAGGAGCACAACGGCAAGGAATACTCCCAGGACGCCGTGCTCTGGATCAAGGCCGTGGACATGAAGTAAGGCCCCCCCGCGCGGGCGCGGCACGCTCTCGCGCCCCCGCATCATCCCGGGCCGCGCCGCTTCGCACGGCGGCGCGGCCCCTACTTTTTCCATCCAGGCACCCCCGGAGCGAACATGCGACATTTTGATCGTCTTCCCCTGCTGTTGCTGCTACTCGGCCTGATCATTCCCGAAATCGGCCCCATGACCGCCGAGGCCCACAGCCTGTACATCCAGGCCGGGCGCTATCATGTTGTCGAGGGCAAGTCGTCCCCGCTGTTCTTCTGCTACGGCCATCACTTCCCGGTGGACGACGCCGTGCGCAGCGAAAAACTCGCCAACGTGCGCGTCCACGCCCCGGGCGGGGACGTACGCGAGGTGGCGCTGCGCCCGGGCAAGGAGCTGCACTCCTACCTGGTGGACTACGACGCGGAAGGCACCTGGGCACTCAGCGCTGCCACCAACCCCGGATTCTTCAGCACCTGGTTCGATGCCTCCGGCCGCAAGCGGCACTCCATCAAGCCCCTGGACGAGGTGCTGGAGCGGGCCGCGTCCGTGGAGTCGAGCCTCATGAGCTGGCAGTGGACCAAGACCTACGTCACCTGTGGCGCGCCCTCGACGGATTTTCCCGCTGTGCTGGGCCAGCCCCTGGAGCTCGCGCCCATGGCGGACCCGGCCCTGCTGCGCCAGGGCGACACGCTGCTGCTGCGGGTTTACGCGGACGGCGAGCCCCTTGAGGAGCTGGGTTTCTGGGACGCCACGTACATGGGCTTCTCCACCGAGGCGGAGGACATGTACGTGCCCCGCGCGGAGGTGGTCGACGGGCTGCTGCGGCTCACCGTGGACGTGCCCGGCCGCTGGTTCGTGCGCTTCTACACCAAGACCCCGGCCTCGGAGGAACTGCGCGGCCGCTGCACGCACGTGAAGCGCACCGCCACCCTGGTCTTCGAGGTCCGCAACGAGCGACGCAACCCGGAAATTGATTCGCACTAGGCGCGGACAGCGCCGCACCGTCGCGTTCTCAAGATTGATAACGAGAGTGGTTTTCACGGGTTGAGCCATCTGGAACGGGGGCTGTATTGGTGAGGACGATGCGAAAGATCAGCATACGACATGCCATGCCGGGGCGGGTGCGCCTCGGGCTCGCCGCCTTGCGGTTCGAGGAGGCATTGGGCGACAGGATAGAGGCCCTGGGCGGGGTGCCCGGCGTGGTTTTCGCGCGGGTGAACCGCAAGGCCGCCTGCTGCGTGCTGCGCTACGATCCGGCCGTCCTGGCGGAGGCCGAGGCCGTGGCACTGGTGCACGGGGTTGCCCACGATCCGGAAGACCGTTGCGGGCTTCCGGCCCTGGCCGCCGGGCCCGAGCTGCACGCGGCCTGCGCCTCGCCCCTGTGCGACTGCGAAGGCTGCAAGGCCACCCGGGCGGGCTGCGAGCCCGTGCGGCCAGCGCTGCGGCGCTTCGCGCTGCTCTCGGCGGTCATGGGCGGGGTGCTCGTGCGCACCACGGTGCTCGGCCTCGGTGTGGCCCAGACGGCGCTCAGCCCCCTGGGGCTGCTGGCGCTTGGGGCTTCGCTGCCGCTGGTGCGCAAGGCCGCGCGCCAGGCACGGCGCGGGCGCTTCTCCCTGGAGACGTTGCTCGGCGCGAGCTGCGTGGCCGCCGTGGCCGCCGGGGAGGCCCTCACCGCCTTCGAGGTGCTCTGGATCAACTCCGGAGCCGAACTGCTCAAGGCCTGGATCACCGAACGCTCGCGCCGATCCATCGCGGGCATTCTTGCCGTAACGAGCCACCACACCTTCGTGCTGGTGGACGGGGTGGAGGTGGAGGCCGAGGTGGCCTCCCTGAAGCCCGGGGACGTGGTGGTCCTGCACACGGGCGAGAAGGTCTGCGTGGACGGCGAGATCGTGGACGGCCATGCGCTCATGGACGAATCGCCCATCACCGGCCGGGCTGACTTCGTGCCCCGGGAGCGGGGCGCGCGCGTGCTGGCCGGAACCTTCGTGCGCGAGGGGGTCATCTACGTCCGGGCGGACGAGGTGGGCGACAAGACCTACCTCTCCCGTGTGCTGCGCCTGGTGGAGGACTCGCTGGAAAACCGCGCGCCCATCGAGGGCGTGGCGGATCGGCTGGCCGCCAACCTGGTGCGCGTGGGCTTCGTGGTCACGACGGGGACACTCGTGCTCACCGGGAGCCTCTGGCGCGCGTTCACCGTGCTGCTGGTCATGGCCTGCCCCTGCGCCACGGTGCTGGCGGCGTCCACGGCCGTGAGCGCGGCCCTCTCCGCCGCCGCCAAGCGCAATATTCTCATCAAGGGCGGCCGCTACCTGGAGGAGATCGGGTCCATGGACACGGTCTGCTTCGACAAGACCGGCACCCTGACCTCCACGGAGCCCGCCCTGGAGCGAGTGGTGCCCCTGGGGGCGCTGGCCGAGGCCGAGCTGCTGCGCCTGGCGGTTTCCGTGGAGACGCACAACCACCACCCCCTGGCCCAGGCCGTGCGCGCCGAGGCCGCCCGGCGCGGGGTGGAGCCCGAGCCCCACGAGGTCTGCGACTACCACCTCGGCAGGGGGGTGCGCGCGGAGATTTCCGGCGCGGAGGTGCTCGTGGGCAACCACAAGCTGCTCGACGAGCACGGGCTGCGCGTCTCCGGCGCGGCCTCCCGGGTGGAGCCCCTGCGCCGCCGGGGGCTCACGGTGCTTTACGTGGCGCTCAATGGCGAGCTGGTGGGGCTGCTGGCCTTCGAGAACCAGCCCCGGCCCGAGGGCCGCGAGGTGGTGGAGACCCTGCGCCGCCACGGGGCGCACCGGGTGGTGCTCATCACCGGGGACGAGGAGCGCACCACGCGCGAACTCTGCGCCCGGCTCGACCTGGACGAATACCACGCCTCGGTGCTGCCCGAGCGCAAGGCCGAGATCGTGCGCGGGATGCGCGCGGCCGGGCGGCGGGTGCTCATGGTGGGCGACGGCATCAACGACGCCCTGGCCCTGGCCGAGGCGGACGTGGGCGTGGCCATGGGGGCGGGGGGCTCGGAGGTGGCCGTGGAGGCGGCGGACATCGCCCTGGTCAACGACGACCTGCGCGGGCTGGTC
>JBFWJM010000157.1:0-7631 GCA_050253205.1 Desulfovibrionaceae bacterium | reverse complement strand
TACTGCAACCGGAAGTACGACTGCGTCAACGAATCGCGCCCCGGCGTCACCAGCTCTGTGCTCAAGCCGTTCCAGGCCGCCGAATACATGGTCAAGGTGCTGGAGAAGGAGCCGCGCATCACCGTGGCGGGCATCGCCGGGCCCGGCGACCCCTTCGCCAACCCCGCCGAGACCCTCCAGACCGTGCGCCTGCTGCGCGAGCAGCACCCGGACCTGATCTTCTGCCTCTCCACCAACGGCATGAACCTGCTGCCCTACCTCGACGACATCGCCGAGCTGGACGTCTCCCACGTCACCGTGACCCTCAACGCCGTGGACCCCGCCATCGGCGCGAAGATCTACTCCTGGGTCAAGGAGGGCAACGTGGTCTGGCAGGGCGAGCAGGGCGCGGCCCGGCTCCTGGAAAACCAGCTCAAGGCCATCAAGGGCCTCAAGGAGCGCGGCATCACCGTCAAGATCAACACCATCGTCATCCCCGGGGTCAACGAAGACCACATCCCCGAAGTGGCACGTTTTGTCTCGGAACTGGGCGTGGACATCCAGAACCTCATCCCCATGAAGCCCAACGAGGGCACGCCCTTCGGCGACCTGGAGGAGCCCTCCAAGGCGCGCATCAAGGAGCTGCGGGCCGTGGCGGGCGAGTTCGTGCCGCAGATGACCCACTGCCAGCGCTGCCGGGCCGACGCCGTGGGCCTGCTCTCGGACGACCAGTCCGTGGCCCTGTGCGGCACGCTCCAGGCCTGCTCCAAGCTCAAGCCCCTGACCCCCGAGGCGGACAAGCCCTACGTGGCCGTGGCCACGCGCGAGGGCATGCTCGTGAACCAGCACCTGGGCGAGGCCGCGAGCTTCCAGATTTGGGGCGTGGGGGATGCGGGCTTCACGCTCGTGGAGGAGCGGCAGGCCCCCAAGCCGGGCTGCGGCCCGCGCCGCTGGGAGGAGCTGGCCCGGACCCTCGCGGACTGCCGGGCCGTGCTCGCCTCGGCCATGGGCGAGGCCCCGCGTGCGCTCCTGGAGGAGTACGGCATCAAGGGGCATGTGGTTTCCGGGTTCATCACCGACGCGCTGGAGGCGGTGTTCTCCGGGCGCGACATGGGCGTGCTCGGCACGCGCCGGGCCAAGGCCGGGTGTAGTAGTGCGGGCGGGTGTTCGGGCGGCGGCGAAGGCTGCGGCTGATGCGCCGTGCATCGGCCGTGGCGGCGTTGCTTCGCGGTCCCGCAATCCTCACGTGGCGGACCACGCTGCGGTTGCGGGCCCGCTTGCGCCTGGCCACGGCCGCGCCCGGCGCATCAGCGCCCAGGTCGGGACCATGGCAATGCCGATTGTGAACGGGTTTGCTCCTTTCGTCCGTGTTACGCATACTCTTGGCCGCGCCCGGCGCATCAGCGCCCAGGTCGGGACCATGACGTTGCAGATTTTGAGCGGGTTTGCTCCTGCGGCCTCGTGAGAATCAGGCCCAAGGCCCTCCAAAGGGACGGGAAGGCAACCCCACACTGTTCAGGAGAGCTCGCGGCCGATTCTTCCCCAGGCCGGGCGAATGTGCGGTTGCCGGGCCGATACACTGACGACCTCGATTTTTGGAGAGCCGCCCGTGGCGGCATAAAGCAGCAGCGACAACGCTCAACAGGACGAATCGCTCGCATGCCTGGGGGCAGTCGGCCAAGCGCGGCATCATGAGCGGCATCTGGTGCGGCAAGTGCGCGGCCCCCGTGCAAGCCGCCGCCAAAGGCCGAAAGGCAGCGCAACAGAGACAACGCGACCAATACAGTCGCACCACGTTTCGCGGGTTCCGCCCTCTCGGCGCCAGCGCCGAACGAGCCCGGGGAGGACTCCGCACCCACCCCAACCAGGGAGAAAACGCATGAAAAAAACGACATTGGAAAAGGTTTTCGAGTACGCGTCCGTGCCCGTGCACGGCACCATGTCGCGCAAGCTGCGCAAGGACATCAAGCTGCAGGTGAACGACGGCGACGTCTACGAGGAGGCCGTGCTCTTCCTTGGCGAGGAGTTCGTCCGCGTCACCTGTACCGCCGGGGGCGTTGCCTCCAACACCTACTACGACTGGGACGGCATCGTCTCCGTGCGCACCATGAGCCCCAGCGCCTAGCGAACCGGCAGCGAAATCCACCCCGCGTGGATTGCCGGGCAGGCGAACGGCAGCGTCATCACGCACCTGATGGTGCCGACGCCGCCAGGGGCAAGGCTGGTCCCGGGGCCCGGATGCGCCAGCGTCCGGGCCTTCCCCACGGCAAACGAATCCGGCCCCCGCGCATACGGAGGCCGGACGGCGTTCGCAAACCAACATCCGGAAATATCGATCCGTCAGCCGCCCCGGCGCAGGTCGGCCCGGCCCTGGGCGATGGCCGTCTCCAGCCCGAACTTGCGCACCCGGTAGCCCATCTGCCGGGGGGTGAGCCCCAGGTCCGCCGCGGCCTTGTACTGCACCCAGTCGTTGCGCTTGAGCGCGGCCACCAGCTCCGTGCGCTCCACCTCGGCCAGCGAGTGCGGACAGTCCTCCCCGGGGCCTCGGCCCGCATCCACCGGGGTGGAGCGCTTGCGTCCCAGGTAGTTCTGGATGGTGGAGGCCTCCACCAGGTCGTCCTCGATCATGATGGCCAGGCGTTCGATGAGGTTTTCCATCTCGCGCACGTTGCCCGGCCAGTCGTAGTTGGAGAGCGCCTCCAGGGCCTCGGAGGAGAGCCGCAGCTGGCGGCCATACTCCCGGGCCATCTTCTCCAGGAAGTGGCGCAGCAGGCCGGGCACGTCCTCCTTGCGCTCGCGCAGGGAGGGCACGCGGATGGGAAACACCGAGAGCCTATAGTACAGGTCGGAGCGAAACTCCCCGCGCTCGGCCATGACGTCGAGGTTCTTGTTGGTGGCGGTGATGATGCGCACGTCCACCTGGCGGGTGCGGTTGGAGCCCAGGCGCTCGAACTCCCGCTCCTGGAGCACGCGCAACAGCTTGGCCTGGATGGAGAGGGAGAGCTCGCCGATCTCGTCCAGGAAGATGGTCCCCCTGTCCGCCTCCTCGAAGCGCCCGGTCTTGGTGCCCGCCGCCCCGGTGAAGGCCCCGCGCTCGTAGCCGAAGAGCTCCGACTCCAGCAGGTTCTCCGGGATGGCCGCGCAGTTGACCTTCACGAACGGGTAGTTCTTGCGGTCCGAGAGCTCGTGGACGATGCGCGCGATGAGCGTCTTGCCCACGCCCGACTCGCCCAGCAGCAGCACCGTGGCCTTGGTGGGGGCCACGCGCTCCATCTGCCGCTCCACGTCCTGCATGGCCAGGGAGCGGCCCACGATGTATGGACCCTTGCGGTGCTTGGATATCTGATACTTGAGGGAGACGTTCTCCCGGCGCAGCTCCTCCTCCCGGCGCTGGACCTTCTCGTTGAGGCTGATGAACTGGGCGATGAGCGTGGCCACCACGGAGAGGAAGTCCACGTCCTCCTCGAAGCTCACGTCGTCGCCGAAGAGCCGGTCCACGTTGAGCACGCCGATGGGCGCGCCGTGCAGCATGATGGGCACCCCGATGAACGAGACCGTCACGCGCTCGATGGAACGGGAGCGGGTTTTGTCCAGAAACAGGGGCTCCTTCGAGATGTCCGGCACGTAGTACGGCTCGGCGGTCTGGAAGATGCGCCCGGTGACGCCCTCGTCCAGCTCGTAGACCCCGCGCTTGCGCTCCTCTTCCGTGAGGCCGTAGGACGCGCTGATGGAGAGCCTGCCCGTCTGCGGATCATAGAGGGTGACCGTGGCGCGCTTCATGGACAGATTGTCCGAGAGCAGCCCGAGCACGGCGGCCAGGGCGGACTCGATGTCCAGCGCCTGGTCGATGATCTCGCAGATGGCCAGCAGGGCCTGAAATTTCAAACTTCGCACTGTTGGTGGCATGCTTCGTCTAGTGCAGATGGGATGCCATTATGTAATCACCTGGAATATAAAGGTTTAGGTTTGAATTTATTTGACAAAATCGTCAAAATACGATCCTGCTTACCAAGATTGTCAATTCCGACCATTTTCCTGGGGAGTGTCCCGGCGGCAGCTCCCGGGGTGACATCCCGACCGGGGCCGCCGACACCGGGCAAGCGAAAGGCCCGGTCCTTGCGGACCGGGCCCCGTTTTGTGCGATGGTTCGCCCGAAAGGCTAGTTGCGGGCGGGCTGCATGCAACCGGGGAACGAGCTACAGGCCCGTGCCCTTGAAGAGCGCCTTTTGCAGGTCGAGGCTCCACTGGTTCGGCGGGAAGCCGTTGCGCACGGCAAAGCGGTCGAGCCCCTTCTTGGTCATGGGGCCGAACTCCATGTCGATGGGCGCGGAGTAGTAGCCCAGGTCGCGCAGCCGTTCCTGGATCAGCTTCACATCCTCGGGGAAGATGGGATTCAGGAAGGCAGCGCCCGTGGCCAGGGGGCCTTCCACCACGCCCTGGGCCGCCGGAGCGGGCGCGGGAGCAGGCGCGGGAGCCGGAGCGGGCGCGGGAGCAGGCGCGGGAGCCGGTGCAGGTGCGGGAGCGGGAGCTGGTGCAGGCGCGGGAGCGGGTGCCGGAGCAGGCGCGGGAGCGGGTGCAGGCGCGGGAGCGGGTGCCGGAGCGGGCGCAGGGGCCGGAGCGGGAGCCGGAGCGATCGACGCGCCGCCCAAGGCGGCCTCATCCAGCACCAGTTCCTCCTTCACGTTCTCGAACTCCCCCACCACCACGGCTGGCAGGTAGTTGGAGGGGTCCATGGTGTAGCTCACCGTGCCGTAGAACTTGTTCGACCGCGAACCGGGCCGGAACTTGCCCCCCGCCATGATGAACCGATAGCCCGAGTCGTTCAGGAACACGGGCTTGGCCACCTCGCTGCCCATCTGGTTGGCCCGCGTGGTGATCTTCATGTCGAGCCCCGACTCCTCGAAGAGCCGGTCCTTGCAGAAGGTCACGATGAAGTACTTGTCCAGGTCTCCGGTGGAGTCGCCCCCCGGGGGGTAGTGCATGGGCTCGGCATGCTCCACCACGTAGAGGTAATAATCCGAAAAGGACTTGAGCTCGGCCATGCCCTCGCGCAGCGCGTCCTCGGCGATGAAGAAGGTCTCCACCCGGGGAAAGTCCGGCGGCAGGCCCGTGGCCACGGACTTGACGATGTTCACCCCGTCCCGAGTGGCTTCGTACTGGGTGCAAAAGTACACCCCCGCGCGGCGGCCGAGGACGTCCTTGAACAGGATGACCCCCTCCAGGATCACCGAGGCGCGGCCCGAATCGAGCATGGTGGCGTTGTATCCCGTGATGGCGATGCCCGGTGCGTCGAAGCCCTCGTAGCGGAAGCCCGGATCGCCCACCTTGTGCCGCCCGGCCGGGTCGAAGGCCACGCCCTCGATGGGGGCCTCGATGCCGCGCAGCCGGGAGATGACCGCCGCGATGGTCAGCTTGATGTCCGCCGAGACTTCCGAGGACTGGAGGTCCACCATGGGCGGGGTTTCCACGGCGGCGGCACCGGCCAACCCGGGCAGGGCGACCAGGGAGGCCAGGACCAGCGCGCTGAAGAAGCGTTTCATGTCTATCTCTCCCTTACTTGTGGTAGGTGTGGGTCCAGCCGCCGGGGCTGTAGGACGGAACAGAGGCCTTGTTGGAAACGGACATGGCGTCGGCGGCTGCGTTGAGCGTCGCCTCCGTGGCCTCGCCGAGAGCGCCCTCGGCGTAGCTGTCGCGGACCTTCTTGGCCCCGAAGATGGACACCGCCTTGGCGATGAGCGCCTTGGCCTTGCTCTTGATGGCCGTGCTCGCGGCGGAGGTGGCCAGCCCGGCAGCCCGGCGGACGTTTCGCAGGGCCTCGTCCGCCTTGGAGAACTTGCTCATGATGGCCGAGGTGATGCCCCCGGAGAGGGTCTTCACGGCCACTTCCCTGGCCTCCTTGCCGTCGCGGTAGGCGTCCGCGCCGCTACGCGCCGCGCCCAGCAGCGTGGAGCTGACCATGCCCGCCCCGGGAATCCAGGAGAGCCCGGTCTGGGCGATCTGCCCGGTGCGGTCCAGCACCTCCAGCACCTTGACCATGGTGTTCACGATGGCCGCGTCGCGGTTGGCGTCGCTCATGGCCTGCTCGTTGAATTGCTGCTGGATTTCCATCATTTCCTGCTGGCTGATGGTGGGGCCGCTGAAGCTCGCCACGCCCACCGTGGTGGGGCTGGTGCTCACGGAAACGCCGAGGAGGGTCGCGAGCTCCTCCTGGGTCCAGGGGTCGGAAACGGGCGCGCTGCTGCCCCCGCCGCTCATCATGTCCGACATGGGGCTGCCGCCCCCGCCGCCTCCGGCACCGCCGCCGCCTCCGCCGCCGTAGCCCCAGGCCGCCACGGGCAGGACGCACACCAGGGCGGCGAGCACCGCCCCGCCAAGCCACCCGCCAGCACTTCTTTTGATCCTCATGTTCTCCCTCCGAGTGTTGTCGTCATCGTCCGTCCGTGGCCATGGACTGCCCCATGGCCCGGTCGATATCCGCCAGGTCGAGCCGCGCGAACCCGGCCGCAGCCTCGGGCACGAACTCGGGAACCATGGCCGCCATGGCCGCCGAGCTGAACCGGAACAGGCGCAGCGCCGGGGTCGAGCGCCCCGTTTCGTCCACATGCGTGAGCCAGACCTCCGTGAAAGGCGAGTTTCCCTTGGAGGAAAAGGTCAGCCAGCGCCCATCGGGCGACCAGCAGTGCCAGGAATTCATCTCTCCCGTATTGGCCTCCATGCGCCGGGCCTCGCCGCCTTCCGCCGGGACAATCCAAAGCTCGCTGTCCGGCTGGAGCACCATGCCCGTGCGGCTGCGGGTGAAGGCGATGAACCGCCCATCGGGCGACCAGCGCGGAAAGTAGTTGCTCATGCCGTTGCCCGAGGCCCCGGCCAGCGGCTCGGCCACGCCCCCGGCCCCGCCGTTCACGGGCACGGTGTAGAGGTCGAAGCGGAAGGGATATTTGGCGTTGGCCTCGTGGATGGTCTGCCTGGGGCATTCGCGCAGCAGCTCCCCGGCGCGGATGGCCGCCACGAGCCCCTCGTCCACCCGCGCCCTGGCAAAGGCCAGGGTTCTCCCGTCCGGGCTGAAGGCGGGCGAGGTCTGGACCATCTCCGGCAGGTCCGCCCCCGCCAGGGTGAACGTCCTCCCCGTGGCCCGCTCCCGCAGGGCGATGCGCCCCGTGGCCGGGTAGAACATCTGCGAGTAGTCCTCGTGGTCGAGCATGATGAAGGCCGAACTCTCGCCCACGGTGCTCGCGGCCCAGCGGCCGTCCGCCGAGAGCAGGGTGAAGAGCCCCATGCTGTACTCCGCTGGCCCGGGTGCGGGCAGGTCGTTCCAGGAGGCCACGTCCGCCTCCCGGATGAGCCCGTCCCCGCCGGGGTCCACCAGGGCGTAACCGCCCTTGTCGCCCCGGTAGTCCATATCCAGGCCGTAGGCCGAGCCGTCCGCCGCGAAGGTGTGGCAGTTGAAGCACATCGGCAGGTCCTGCATGACCACGCGGGGTGGATCGTAGGACGAAACGTCGCCCACGAGCACCTGGCCGTCCTGCGGGCTCTCCTTGGCCTTGCGGAAGGGCAGCGGCTTGCGGATGAAGGCCAGGCGCGCGTCCAGGCGGTCGGGTGAGACGCCGACGGATGCCCTCCCCCGGGCCGTCGCCTCCCGCAGGGTGAACCCG
>JBFWJM010000156.1:0-7667 GCA_050253205.1 Desulfovibrionaceae bacterium | reverse complement strand
GCCCTTCTCTTTTGGGATCAGCATACATGAACGGCCCTTCTCCTGTTGGGCCGCTCATTTGAGCGGCCCTTATTTTGCCGGGCCAGCGTATATCAGCGGCCCTTCTCTTTTGGGATCAGCATACATGAACGGCCCTTCTCCTGTTGGGCCGCTCAAAAGTGGTGGGATGCCAGGCGCGAGGGCGGTGCAGGCCCGACGTGGGCTCTTTTGCCCACGAGGGACTGCAACGCCCGAAGCAACGCCGCAGACCGCCGCTTTTCAGCGGCCCAAGGAAAGGTAGAAATCGTTCAAGCGCCGCACATACTTCTCCATGGTGAAGTCCTGCGCGGTGGCCAGGGCGTTCTCGCGCATGGCCTCGCGCCGGGCATCGTTGGAGAGGACGTCGAGGAGCTTTTCGGCGATGGATTCCGGCTTGGTGGTGGAGACCAGCGAGCATCCGGGGGCGATCTCGATGGAGGGCACGAACTCGGAGATGACGGCCGGGAGCCCGCAGAACATGGCCTCCACGTGGGTCACGGGCAGGCCCTCGTAGTCGGAGGGCATGGCCAGGACCTCGGCGGCACGCAGCCAGCGGGGCACCTCGGCGTTTTCCACGTAGCCTTCCAGATGCACGGCCCCGCAGAGGCCGAGCTCCTCCACGAGGTCCGCCAGGCGGGCGTGTTCGGGGCCTTCGCCCACGATGGCCACGCAGGCCCGGGGGTCCATCTCGCGGACGAGGACCAGGGCGCGGAGGAGTTTGTCGAAGTTCTTCTGCTCCACCAGGCGGCCGACCCCGAGAATCATGCGCGGCTGGCCGGAAACGGCCGGAAACAGGCCCACGAGGTCGTGGGGGGGAACGTCGAGCTTGGCGGGCTCCACGGCGTTGTAGAGCACGGTGACCGGGCGGCGGGCGGTGTTGTGCTCGCGCTCTATGGTGGTGGCGGCCGCGCGGGAGACGGCGAGGTAGTGCGTGGTGACAAAGGAGAGGAGCTTGTTGAGGAGCCTGCGGCGGGGCTTTTTCTCGCTCTTCATGTTCCTGATGTGCGTGACCACCGGGACGCCGAGCCCCAGGGCACCGAGGCGGCCGAAATAGTCGCCGGAGAATTGCAGGGTGTGGACCACTTGGGGGCGGATGCGCCTGAGCTCCGCGCGGACGCGGCGCAGGGTGGCGAGGTTGGAGGTCTTGAGGGCGGATTTGTCCTCCCCGCAGGTGCTGAGACGGAAGCCCGCGCGCTCGAACTCAGGGGCCTTGAGCCCCGTGCCCGAGACGTTGACCACATGGGCCTCGATGCGCGGGCCGTCTTCCGCCCGGGTTTCCAGGCGCGAGCAGAGGTCGTAGAGCCAGTTCTCCACGCCGCCGAAGGGCAGCCCGCCGACGACGAAGGCCACCCGAAGGGGGGGCCGCCCCGCCGGGGGGGAGGTGTTTGCCGTGCTGTCGCTGTGCATTCGTGGGCACCCTAGCAGAACCGGAGAGGATTGCAACGGCCCCGCCTCCGGCATGCTCTACTACCAAAGCAGTATTGACCTTTTTTCAGCCGTGCATCATGATGCGCCATCTGGCGATCGCCGCGCCGAGGGAACCAAGGAGGAGAGGATGACGCAGCAGCCCAAGGGTGAACCCATAGACATCCTGCTGGTGGAGGATAACGAGGCCCATGCCGAACTGGTCATGCGCGGCCTCCAGGACCACCGCATCCTCAACCGGGTGCACCACGTGGCCGACGGGGAGGCGGCGTTGCAGTTTCTTCGCCGCGAGGGAGGCTGGAGCGACCCCGGGACGAGCCCCCGGCCCCATGTGGTGCTGCTCGACCTGCGCCTGCCCAAGGTGGACGGGCTGGAGGTCCTCAGCGAGATCAAGAGCGACGAGGGGCTGCGCTCCATTCCCGTGGTGGTGCTGACCACCTCCGAGGCCGAGCGCGACGTGGCCCAGGCGTACAAGCACCACGCCAATTCCTACCTGGTCAAGCCCGTGGAGTTCGCCAGCTTCACCAAGCTCATGGACGACCTGGGCTTTTACTGGCTGGCCTGGAACAAGACCTCGTAATAGGCCTGGGCCGCTTCCGGCGCCGCCCGCGCGCCGTCTGCGCACCGAAAGGAAAGCCCCTTTCGCCTCCGCACGACTTTGCGTTGCCATTTTTCCGCGCATGTTCTAGCCTTGCGGGTAAACCTCTGACCCCCAAGGCGGCACCATGCACCCAGAAACCCACTACGCCCCCGCCGAACGGCTGCCCCAGAAGGAGATAGCCGAACAGGCGCTGCGCTGCGCGGACTACAGAACCACCGCCGCCCTGGAAGGCCAGCCCGTGGGCATCGTGCTGCTCAACCAGCAGCGCCAGATACTCTACGGCAATGACGCGTTCCGGCAGTTGGCGGGAGGCAAAAATTCGCGCGAGCTGCTGGGGCTGCGCCCGGGAGAGGCCCTGGGCTGCATCCATTCCAACGTCATGGAGGCGGGCTGCGGCACCTCGCGGTTCTGCCGGTTCTGCGGCTCGGCCAAGGCCGTTCTCCGGAGCCTGGAGGGCCTCGGCGCGGTGGAGGAGTGCCGCATGCTGCGCGTGGGCGACATGAGCGAGGAGGCCCTCGACCTCCAGGTCTATACCACGCCCTTCCAGGCCGAGGGCTGCGAGCTCGTGCTCTTCACCATCCTGGACATCAGCCGGGAGCGGCGGCTCCGCGTGCTGGAACAATACGCCTACCACGAGGCCCTGACCGAGGTCGGCACCCTGCGCAACCTCGCCGAAACCATGGAAACCGAGCTGCCGCCGGAATACTGGGACTACTGCCACCATCTGCGCATCCTCTCCGAGCGGCTGCTGGAGGGGCTGCGCGCCCAGCGCGACCTGGCCGAGGCCGAACAGTCGCTGCTCATTCCGGCACCCGAGCAGCTGGACCCGGGCCTGGCGGTGGAGACGGCCGTCTCCCTGCTACGCGAGCACCCCTGCGCCATGGGCCGGACCATCCGCGTGGAGCGCGACTGCGCCCTGGGCGGCACGCTGGTGACAGACCCGGTGCTGCTCTCCCGCATCCTGGCGAACCTGCTGCGAAACGCGCTGGAGGCCGTGGAGCCGGGCGGCCCGGTGACCATCACCTGCCGGGACCTGCCCGCCGGAGCAGGTGGAGGCGTGGAATTCTCCGTGCGCAACCCCGGGGCCATGAGCGAGGCCGTGCGCCGGCAGCTCTTCAAGCGCTCGTTCTCCACCAAGGGCGAGGGCCGGGGCGTGGGGCTGCACGCGGCGCGCATCTACGCCACGCGCTACCTTGGCGGCTCGCTGGACTTCGCCTCCGACGAGGAGCGGGGCATCGTGTTCACCCTTCGGCTGCCGAACCTTCCGAGATGACCCAAGAGGCGACCCACCCCGGGCGCGTCCATGCGTTGCGGACGGGAACGCCGGACGGGCGCGGCCCGGTGGTCTACTGGATGAGCCGCGACCAGCGCGCGGACGACAACTGGGCCCTGCTCCACGCCTGCCACGAGGCGCGGCGGCTCGGCTGCGGGGTGCGCGTGGCCTTCTGCCTGGCGCCGGGCTTCCCGGGGGCGAACCTGCGCCACTATCACTTCATGCTGCGTGGACTGGCCGAGGCAGAGGCCCGGCTGGCCCGGGCTGGCATCCCCTTCACGCTGCTCATGGGCCCGCCAGGGGAAACCCTGCCGGAATTTCTGCGCACGGCGCAGGCGCGGCTGCTGGTGACGGACTTCGACCCCCTGCGCGTGAAACGGGGCTGGGTGGCGGAGGTGCTGGCGGCCACGTCGCTGCCCGCCATGGAGGTGGATGCGCACAACGTGGTGCCCTGCCGGGCGGCCTCCGCCAAGCGGGAATACGCGGCGCGAACCATCCGCCCGAAGATCCACCGCCTGCTGCCGGAGTTTCTCTCGCCCTTCCCGGCCCTCGCCGCGCCGCGCCCCGGGGTGGCGCTCGACCAGCCCACGGACTGGGACGCGGCCCTGGCCTTCGTGAACCCGGACCCCTCGGTGGCCCCGGTGGAGGGCTTCACGCCCGGAACGTGCGCGGGAATGGACGCGCTCGGGCGGTTCTGCGCCGAGGGCATCCACCGCTACGCCGCCGAGCGCAACGACCCCAACGCGGACGCCCAGTCCGGGCTCTCGCCCTGGCTGCACTTCGGCCAGATATCGGCCCAGCGTGCGGCCCTGGCGGCGCTGGCTGCTCTGGATTCGGGCGCGGAGAGAGAGAACGTGGACGCCTTCCTGGAGGAGCTCATCATCCGGCGGGAGCTTTCGGACAACTTCTGCCTGCACGAGCCCGCGTATGACAGCCTGGACGGGGCGGATGCCTGGGCGAAGGCGACCCTGGAGGCGCACCGGGGCGACCGCCGGGCGTACGTCTACGACCTGGAGGCCTTCGCCAAGGGGGCCACGCACAGCGCGCTCTGGAACGCGGCGCAGCACGAGCTGCGGCGCTCGGGCAAGCTGCATGGGTACATGCGCATGTACTGGGCCAAGAAGATATTGGAGTGGAGCGCGGGGCCGGAGGAGGCCGTGGGCATGGCGCTCACGCTCAACGACCGCTGGGCCCTGGACGGGCGCGACCCCAACGGCTTCGTGGGCGTGCTCTGGTCCATCGCCGGGGTGCACGACCGCGCGTGGACCGAGCGGCCCGTCTACGGGAAGATACGCTACATGAACGAGCGCGGCTGCCGCCGCAAGTTCGACGTGGAGCGCTACATCCGCCGCTGGAGCCAGGCCGGGCTGCCCTGACGCACCGCCCCGCCAACAGCGCGCATTCCCCAGCGCACTGGTCACGGGCAGCAGACCAGCGGGCAAGGCACGCCCCCAAATCGCTGTCCGCGCAGGACCGCCGTCCGCGCAGGACCGTCGCCCACACAGTATTTTCCGATTATCCGCCAGAACGTTTGCCCCGCAGGCCAGCGGACAAGCCAGGCCCCCAAATCGCCGTCCGCGCAGGACCGCCGTCCGCGCAGGACCGCCGTCCGCGCAGGACCGCGACGAGCAACAAGGCCATGGCGGATGTTTCACCTCCTGCGGCGGGCTGGTCAAACGCCGCCAGGGCGAGGCGCGAGGAAGCGGCACGGCACGAAGCGTACTTTTCAGCTACGTGAGGGGCGGGCCGCGACGAGCAACAAAGCCATGGCGGATGTTTCACCAGCCCACCCCTAGTCGAGGGGCAGGGTCGCCTCTATGCGCACCCCCTGGCCTGGCGCGGCCTTGAGGCTGAAGCGGCCTCCGGCGAGTTCCACTCGCTCGCGCATGGAGGAGAGTCCGAAGCCGCCGGGGGGGAGGTCGGCGGGGCTGAAGCCCCGGCCGTCGTCCTCGAAGCGGTAGCGCAGCTCGTTGCCGCGCTGCCAGACGTGGAGCTGGGCCGTGCCCGCCCGGCTGTGCTTGCGCAGGTTGCAGAGGGCTTCCTGGGTGAGGCGGAAGACGACCATCTTGAGGTCGTCTTCCACGCGGTCCTCGCGGAAGCGGAGGGTGGTTTCCACGCGGGCGGCGCTGGGCTGGCGGGCGTGGTTGGCGGTGAGCCATTGGAGGGAGGCGGCGAGGCCGTAGTCGTCGATGACGGGGGGGCGCAGGTCGCTCATGATCCGGCGGAGGTCGTCGAGGATGGCGGCGGCGGTGAGCCCGAGGCCACGCAGGCAGGAGAAGTCCTCGTCGGGGAGGCGGTCTTGCAGACGGGCGGCCTCGTTCTCGATGAACAGCTTGAGCGCGCCGATGGACTGGACGATGGTGTCGTGGAGATCGTGGGCCACGAGCTTGCGCTCCTGCTCCTGGGCGCGGAGGATGCGCGCGGGGAGTTCGCGGAGCATGCGGTTGGCCTGTTCGAGCTTGCTGGTACGCTGGGCCACGCGGCGCTCCAGCTCGCCGCGGGTACGGAGCAATTCGGCCTCGGCCTCGGCCCGAATCCGGGAGGCCTCCTGCATGGCCCGGTCGGAGTGCTCCAGCCGGGCCATGGATTCCTCCAGGCCCTCGGTGAGCTCCAGAAGCCGGGTGTTCTGCTCCTCGTTCTTGTCCATGGCCTCGCGGTATTCCTCGTTGATGCGTTTGAGCAGGTTGCGCTGGCCGTCGAGGATGTGCTCCAGGCGCTGTCGGTCGCGCTGGAGGCCTTCGATGCGCAGGAGGAGCTCGCGTTTTTCGTCGCGCAGCCTGGACTCCGCTTCCGAAAGAGGCGGCGGCGCGGCGGCCGGAGAGGGGCGGCGGGGTCCGGACACTGCGGCCTCGGCCTACCGCGTCCCGAGCAGCAGCAGGACGAAGGTGTCGTTGTGGTAGCGGCTCTCGGCACCAAGGGCCAGGGGGGCCAGCTCGCCGTAGGTGTAGAACCCGGCCAGGGGCAGGCCGCCGAGCGCGCCCTTGGCCAGGGTCTGCTCCTCGCCCGTGCGCGAGCCGAGGATGATGTGCCTGGAACAGCAGGAGAACACCAGGGCCGCCGAGGGAGCCGCCCCCGGGTAGGCGTCGATGGCCGTGCGGGTGGCGGCGCGGGCCGCCTGGATGATCTCCTCGCGCCCGGCCTCGGCGAGCTGCGCCTCGCACTCCCCGGGAAAGGTGCCCACGAAGGAGATGGAGCCGTCCTCGGGGTGGAAGACGAGGGGATCACGCAGGAAGAAATCCTCGCTCCCGTCGGGATACACGGCCAGGGGAAACTGCACGAAGGCGCTCTCGTTGTCGCCGATGTAGTGGTGGTAGAAATCCATGGCCGTGCGCTCGCCGATGCGGCGGACCAGGTTGCCGCTGACGCCCCGGACGCGCTGGCGGCGGCCCACGGGGGTCCAGCCGCTGCGGACCCCGGAGGAGAACCGCAGGGGCCCCTCCAGGAGCAGCAGGGCCACGCCGTCCGTGACGGCTTCGCGGCCCGCGAACTGCCAGGTGCGCTCCAGGCGGAAGCGGTCTCCGGCGGTGCCGCCAAAGACGGGGACGGTGCCCAGGGCCGCGCGCAGGCTCTCCACCACGGGGGCGCCGATGGAGGTCAGGCCGTCAGGCATGGCGATGCACAGGGCGGGCTCGCCGGGGAGCTTGGCGCGGGCCTCGTCCACGGCGCGGCGGGTGGCACTTTCGGGGTCTTCGCCGTAGCCGCGCCCCAGGCCGGAGGCGAAGCGCACCTCGTCAGACCGGAAAAGCACGAGCAGCATGGAGCGCTCGCGGTAGCCGGAATTGGAGAGTTCGCCGTCCGTTGTGCAGCCCACCAGTTCGATGCCCGGAAAGGCGTGGAGCACGGCCCTGGTCATGGGCCCGCAGTCGTCGTCGAGGAAGGAGGTATAGAAGATTCCGGCGTCGGGTTCGCTGCCGCCGAGGCCTTCGCGGCATTGGGCGATGGCGTCTTCCAGCGCTCGCTCCGCGCAGATGCTCTCCCCATGTCCCACGATCATTTCAAACATGCTGCCCTCTGCTCTCCCATAACAGCCTGCATAGGGCATTTGCGACAGGGCCGTCAACACGCCCGGCCCTGCGGTCCTGCACGCGGGCGGGTCCTGCGCGGACGGCGAGCCCTGCGCGGACGGCGATATGGGGCCGTGCCTCTCCCGGTCCTGCGCGGACGGCGATTTGGTGCCGTGCCTCTCCCGGTCCTGCGCGGACGGCGGGTCCTTTCAATCCCCCCGGGCCGCTCAAATACCATGTTGGCCTCCCGTGTAATCGAGGCCACAATGCCTCAAGCACGTAAGCACGTGTTAAGCCACAAGGAGGCCAACATGGCGAGACAGAAGGTATCACAATGGAGTGCGTT